>CALCIC010000001.1 GCA_937907405.1 uncultured Isosphaeraceae bacterium
GACGCGCCGGTCTCCCGAGTTGCCCGAGGCGCATTTCGGCGTGGCGTTCTACCTGCGGCGGTTGGGCAAGCCTCCCGAAGCCGCGCTGTCTTACATCGCCCGGGCGCACGAACTGGCACCCGACGTCGTGCTCTACCGGATTTCCTTGGCCACGCTGCTGGACCACGGCGGGCGTCGCGAGGAAGCCTACGAACTCCTTCGCGGCGTCGATCTCGACGAGGTCTCGTGCCGGTGCTGCCTGCGGAGGATGACCACGATCTTCTTCGCCGCCGGCGACGCCGATCGTGTCGAATCCTGTCGTCGCAGGTCCGCCGACGGCGACGACGGCTGTTGACTCCGCCGTGGAGGGGGGAGCTTGCTCCCGCGCGCCTTGCGTGTTGGAAGCGGCGGCGAGCCGTCGCACTCCACGACTCGTGGGGCCGACCTCCTGGATTTCAAGACATGCTCATGTCGGAATTAAATCATACTTATAGGCGAGCCGAACGCGAACCGCTCTAATCGATTCGAGCGGCGACGGCGCCGAGGCGGTTGGCGTCCAGCAGCGGCAGCAGATCGGCCTTGCGCTTGACGAACTGATCGAGCGTGTACTCGTCGAGGACGTCCAGAAACGCCTGCTGCGCGCGCTGGATCGCCCCTTTCAGGCCGCAGGCCGGCGCGATCGGGCAGGTGTTCGTCTCAAGCGAGAGGCACTCGACGAGGTTGAAGTGCGGCTCCGTCCGACGGATCAGCCAGCCGACGTTGATCTCCGACGGCGGCTTCGCCAGTCGCATCCCCCCCCCTCGGCCACGCTGGGACGTGACGACGCCCAACTCGGTCAAGCTCTGAACGACCCGCACCAAATGGTGCCGGGAGATCCCGTACGCCCGGCTGATCTCGTCCACCGAGACAAGCTTCTCCGGTCGGCATCCTAGGTACAACACGGTGCGCATCGCATAATCGGAGAACTGCGTAAGTTGCATGCTCGCTCCCTCTTCGGCCTCGTCGCATCGCGGAAACAACGTCGTTGAGTTGACTTGGCGACCCCAGGTTAATAATATGCATTGTAAATGCAAATTAAAACCCTGGTTCACGCGGATCGGTGATCTTGCGGACGACCGCGGGGGCCGGGTCGCGGGCGCGACGTCATGAACGAATCATACGCGTGGCGGCCGTTCAAGGGGAGTCTGGGTTTCGGTCGGGATGCTTTCACAGCGTCGTTAGGCGTTCGGCGTCAATTAACATACCTACAATTCGTCTTCTATCGGCTTGA
>CALCIC010000002.1 GCA_937907405.1 uncultured Isosphaeraceae bacterium
TCAATCACCCCCGAGGGCGTTTGGCAGGATTGGGCGACCTACTCGTTCCTGCTGGCGAACGGCCTGCTGGGGGTCGTCTGGACGCTCTGGAGCCTTGACATGCTTTGGGGGATCGCGCGTCGATATTCGCTGCCCGCCGCGCTGTCCTGGCATTACATCACCGGCAAGCCGGGGCCGGAGGTTCCGCCGTTCATTCTCATCGTCACGGTCAGCACGATCGCCAACCTGACCGGGTTGATTTCGGCCGTCGTCATGTTGGCGTTGTATGCTCTGGAGTTGGCGGGCGTTACGGACGTCAGCGACGCCTTGCTGATGAAGAACCTGCTCTTTCTATTCGGGCACCTCCTCGTCAACATCACGATGTATCTGGGCGTCGGACTGATTTACGAGCTGCTTCCCGAGTATGCGGGGCGCCCCTGGAAGAACAGTCGATGGACCGCGGTGGCCTGGAACCTCGTGCTGTTCTTGATCATCATCGCCTACTTCCATCACCTGTACATGGATTTCGCACAGTACAACGCGGTTCAGTTGATCGGCCAGGTGAGTTCCTATGCGGTGGCGATCCCCTCGGCGATCGTCAGCGTCTACGGCGCGCTGGCTTTGGTGTGGCGGGCGCGGATGCGATGGTCGATGGCCTCGATTTTCATGTACTGCGGCGTGGCCGGCTGGTGCATCGGCGGGATCGGGGCGCTGATCGATTCGACCATCGCCTTCAACACCAGATTCCACAATACGCTGTGGGTCCCGGCCCACTTTCACACCTATTTCCTCGTGGGGTTGGTGTTGATGATCCTGGGCGCGGTCTTCCACGTGTGTGAGAAACTGTCGGGGATGCCGGAGAACCTGCGGAGGTCGCGCCTGTGCATCGGGCTGATCCTCGGCGGCGGCTACGGGTTCGTGCTGATGTTTTACCTGGGCGGCGCGATGTCCATTCCCCGCCGCTACGCTCAATACCACGAACTGCTCACGGTCGGCACGTGGTTGGCCGGCACGGCGTTGGTGTTCATCACCCTGATCCTCGCCGGAGTGTTCATTTACATCTGGGAGACCGGACGTCGATGCGTGGTCGCTTTCAAAAACGCCTGACGCCGGTTGCGGCGGCGGCGGTCGCGGCGATGGTGGCGGCGTCGATCGGACTTCCAACCGGCGTCGCCGGCGCGCGAGAGACTCCCAATCCGGACCTGACGTTCAAGACGCCCGACGAGGCGCGGCTGGTCGGTCGCGAGATCCCAGACGTCGGTCTGCGCCTCGCCGACGGCGGCGGCGGCCGTTTAAGCGACTTGTGGACCGAGCGGCCGGTGTTCGTCACGCTCGTCTTCTCGCGGTGCGCCGGCATTTGTTCACCCTACCTGGGGCTGTTGAAGCAGACGGTCGACCGAGTGGGTTCCAGCGGCGAGCGCTACCAGATGGTGGTGATCAGCTTCGATCCCAGAGACCGCCCCGAAGACGTCAGGGCCATGGCGGAATACCACGGCCTGGAAACCGACCGAGGTTGGACGTTCGCCGTCCCGACCAGTTCGGAGGAACTGACGGCGTTGTGCGAATCGCTCGACTTTGATTTTCGGTGGGACGAGCGGCGACGGCAGTTCAATCATCCGGCGGTCACCGTCGCGCTGCGTGACGGCAAGTTCGTCCGACTCTCGGTGGGAGAGGAGATCTCGCCGAGGTACTTCAAGGAAATGCTGGCCGACGCGTGGGGCGAGTTCGTCCCGATGCATCCCGATCCGGGCCGGCGCGGCGGCCTGTTCCGCTGCTTCGACTACGACCCCGAGCGCGGCTTCTCGCTGAATTGGGGCATGTTGATCCTCGTCTTCCCAGGCTTCGCCGCGCTTACGGTCGCCGTTCTGCTGTTCACGGCGGCCCGCGTGATCGGCTCGGCGCGAAGCAAGGCGTCCGAGGGGGCGCAGCCCCAGGAGTGATCGGTCGTCCCTGCTCAGCTTATGATCTCCCGCACCACCCGGCCGGCGACGTCGGTGAGGCGGAAGTCGCGGCCGGCGTAGCGGTAGGTCAGGCGCTCGTGGTCGAGGCCCAGCAGGTGGAGGATCGTGGCGTGCAGGTCGTGCATGTGGACCCGGTCCTCGACGGCCTGGTGGCCGAAGTCGTCGGTCGCGCCGAAGGCGAAGCCGGGCTTCACGCCGGCGCCGGCGAGCCAGACGGTGAAGCCCCCCGGGTTGTGGTCGCGGCCGGTCCCCTTCTTCTCGGCGTAAGGCGTGCGGCCGAACTCGCTCCCCCACCAGACGAGCGTGTCCTCGAGCAGCCCCCGGCGCTTGAGATCGCATAAGAGTCCGGCGATCGGTCGATCCACCGCGCGGGCGTGGTCGGCGTGCTTGGGGAGGTTCGAGTGCTGGTCCCAGGCCGGGTTCGCCGTGCCGTCGCCGTAGGTCAACTGGATGAACCTCACCCCCGATTCGCACATCCGCCGGGCCATCAGGCACTGGCGGCCGAAGTCGTCGGTCTCGGGCGTCCCGACGCCGTAGAGCGACAACGTCTCCTTCGACTCGCCGGCGAGGTCGAGCACTCCCGGCGCGCGGTCCTGCATCCGCCAGGCCAGCTCGTACGAGGCGGCCAACGCCTCAAGCTCCGAGTCGCCGGGGCTGCGCCGCAGCCTCTCGGCGTTGAGGTCGCGGAGCAGGCCGAAGTGCCGTCGGCGGGCCTCGTCCGACTGGCCGGGGCTGGCGAGGTCGCGGATGCGGGCCTCGGACGCCGAGGCCCCCGCCTTGCCCAGCGCGGTCCCCTGGAAGACGGCCGGCAGGAAGGCGTTGCCGTAGTTCCGCGCCCCGCCGTTGCCGGTCGTCGGGCTGATCGAGACGAAGCCGGGCAGGTCCCGGTTCTCGGTCCCCAGGCCGTAGAGCACCCACGAACCCATCGACGGCCGCACCAGGCTCGTCGCCCCGGTGTGCAGAAAGAGCGTCGCCGGCCCGTGCGCGACCCCCTCGGTGTGCATCGAATGGATGAAACAAAGATCATCTACGCACTTGTTGATTTCCGGGAACAGGTCCGACGCCCAACGGCCGGTCTCGCCGTGGCGGGCGAACTTCCAGGGGGACTTCATGATGAGCTGCGACGAGCCCCTCATCCCGGTGTTGGCGATCACCCGGGCGTCGTCGAAGGCGAGCTGCTTGCCCTCGTCGCGTTCGAGGCGCGGCTTGTAGTCGAACGAATCGACCTGACTCACCCCCCCCTGCATGAACAGGAAGATCACGCGCTTCGCCCGAGGCGCGAAGTGGGGCGCGCGCGGGGCCGTCGGATCGACGACCCCGGCGCGGGCCTGCTGGTCGGCCAGACCCGCCAGCGCCAGATAGCCGAACCCGCAGCCGGCGGCTTTCAAAACGTCGCGTCGAGGGATGAGTCCAGGCACGGGCGATTCTCCAGCTAAAACCTCGAAACGACTCACCAAGGTCGCGCGGGTCACAGGTTTCGGAAGTCGGCCGACTCGAAGAGGACGTGGACGATCTGCGACCACGCTTCCTCCGCGTCCGCCTTATCGGCCGATGATCGGGCGAGGAAATCGAGCATGATCCGCCGTTCCCCCTCGGTCGGCGACCGGCCGAGGACGCGACGGTAGGCGGT
>CALCIC010000003.1 GCA_937907405.1 uncultured Isosphaeraceae bacterium
CATGTGGAACTCCAGCTCCGACCTGAGCCCGTCGAAGACCTCTCGCAACTCGATCAACTCGGGATGGCCGCCGCCGTGGACCTGCGCGACCTTGTCCGCGTGGGCCTTCAGCCTCGGCAACTCGCGGCGGAGGGGCTCGTGGTGGGTCTCCACGATATGGTCGATCAGCGCGCCCATCGGCTCGGCCGCCCAGTCCCGCCGATCGTCCGAGCGGCCGTCGGCGTCCAACGCCTCGATCGCGCGAAGGACCTCGTCGACGTCCAGCCCCTTCTCCCGGCAGACCTGGTCCAGCGGCCGCCGACCGCCGCAGCAGTAATCGATGCCCAGGCGGTCGAAGACGCGGGACCGACCCATGTTTTCCGTCACGAACTGGCCGACCGGGGTTTTCGCGTTCGGGGAACTCATCGTAGTCCTTCTCCATCGGGTTGGACGAGATCGATCAAGGTCATGGACAAGAATCGAAGCCGCCGAGGCGTCGTTCTTCATGCGAATTAGACATTTGGACCTAGACATCCAATTATAGGGTTGCTAGGATGAAATCGCAAGGGGCCGACGGCGGCCCCGGGCGCCCGACTCGCCGCATGGTCGGGGTTTCTTCTCACGGTCCCGGTTCGACGATCACCACGGTTCGCAGCCGTCGGGGCGCGGGCGTGGTCGAATGAGAGGGCTCTCACGATGAATACAGCCGCCGACCTTCGCAGCGACGGGGGGCGTCCCCCGGATCGACGGAACGTGTTGGTTACGGCGACGCGGCTCTTGACGGTCGCGGCGTCGGGTCTCGCCCTATCGGGCGCGTGGGGATGCGGCTCGCAGGCCCCTCCGGCGACGGCCCCCCCGCCCGGGGGGGGCGTGACGCGCGTAGCAGCGGTCTCGACCCCGGCCCTGACGCCGGCGGCGCCGGCGGCGGCGAGTGGTTCGGTGCTTTACGGCCGATACTGCGCGGCGTGCCACGGTGAGACGGGAGGGGGCGACGGGCTGGCGGCTCGGTATCTCTACCCCAAGCCTCGGGACTTCCGCCAAGGGCGGTTCCGGCTGGTGACGACCACGAATCAGGCGCCCTCGGACGACGACTTGATGCGGGTGTTGGAGCGAGGCATGCCCGGCTCGTCGATGTTCCCATTCGCCCATCTCCCGGAAGAGGAGAGGAAGGCGCTGGTCGCGGAGGTGCGGCTGAAGGTCCGCCAGGGGGTTGAGGATCGTCTCCGCCAGGAGGCCAAGGAATTCGGCGAGGAGTTCGATCCCAAGGAGTTGGAGGCGGTGCTCGCGACGCGGACTCAGCCCGGGTCTCGGCTCGAAGCGCCCGACGACTTCCCGCTGATGGGGGCGGAATCGGTGGCCCGAGGAGGGGCGCTGTACCGAAAGAGCTGCGCCTCTTGCCACGGCGACGCCGGCAAGGGGGACGGCGTCCAGGCGCAGCAGGACGAGTCCGGCATGCCGATCCGGCCCCGCGACTTCACACAGGGGGTCTTCAAGGGGGGGCGCGACCGCGATCAGCTCTATGCGCGGATCATGCTGGGGGTCCCCGGCACGCCCATGCCGTCGTCGTCGAGCACGTTCTCGCCGACCGAGGCGGGCGACGTCGTCAACTTCATCCTGTCGCTTTCCTCGGCCGCGACGGTCGATCGGGTCGAACACCACCGCAAGCGGGTGTTCGCCTGGTGGATGACCCAGCCGTTCCCCGAGGACGCGGTCCCTGAATCGGTCTGGGCCCGCGCCGAATCGACGTCGGTCGTCGCCAGTCCGCTCTGGTGGCGCGATCACGAGGACCCGGACCTGACCGTGCAGGCGGCGCACGACCGAGGAACACTGGCGATCCGCCTGAGCTGGCGCGACGCCACGGCCGATTCGTCGGCGATCCGCACCCAGGACTTCCCCGACATGGCGGCCGTGCAGTTGTTCAAGGGAAAGCGCGAGCCGTTCCTGGGCATGGGGGCGACGGACGAGCCGGTGGACGTCTGGCTCTGGAACGCGGCCGCCCAGGCCGACCTCAAGGAGTACGCCGACGTCGATACGGCGCACCCTGACATGGCCGTCGATCGATATCCGTTCGAGACCCCTTCCGACGGTCCTAGGGCGCACCCGACGGATCATCAGCCCAAGGGCTTCGTGACCGCCTGGGACGCGGGCAACCTCCGATCCGACCCGACCCGGGTCGCGGCCGGCGGGAGTCTCCACGCCCAGGGGTTCGGCAGCCTGACGATGCGGCCGAAGGTCTCTCAGGCGGTCACGGCCCAGGGCCGGCGGGAAGGCGACCGCTGGGTGGTCGTCCTCCGCCGGCCGTTGAAGGCCGCCGCCGAGGACGGCCTGTCGCTGGCCCCGGGCGAACGCGTCTCGATCGCGTTCGCCGTCTGGGACGGCGCGGCGCGCGACCGCAACGGGCAGAAACTCGTCACGATCTGGCACGACTTGGTCCTGGAGTGAGCGATCGGCCGCAAGGCCCCTTGGTGGGAGCACGAAGATGATCCGACGCGATTTCCTCAAAGCGGCCATGACCGCCGCCGGCTCTGGCCTCCTGACGCCGAGGCTCTGGGCGTTCGACCCGATCAGCGTGGCCAATCCGCTGGGCGCCTACCCGTCGCGCGACTGGGAGCGGACCTACCGCGACCAATACCGCCACGACTCGACGTTCACCTGGGTCTGCGCCCCCAACGACACCCACATGTGCCGGCTTCGCGCCTTCGTGCGCAACGGCGTCATCCTCAGGAGCGAGCAGAACTACGACCACGACCGCTGCGGCGACATGTACGGCAACAAGGCCACCAAGGCGTGGAACCCACGGGGCTGCCCCAAGGGCTATACGATGCACCGTCGGGTGTACGGCCCGTACCGCCTCCGCGGTCCGGTCGTCCGCAAGGGCTGGAAAGAATGGGCCGACGCCGGCTTCCCCGCGCTCTCCGACGACCCCAAGCTCCGGACGACCTATCGGTTCGACGACCGGGGCAACGACGCGTTCGTGCGGGTCACGTGGGACGAGGTCTACCGCTACATCGCCGACGGCCTCGCGGCCGCCGCGCGGACCTACAGCGGCGCCGAGGGGAAGGCGAGGCTGGAGAAGGACGGCTACGACCCGCTGATGATCGACAAGGTCGAGGGCGCCGGCACGCGAACGGTCAAGATCGGCGCGAACCTGCCGATCCACGGCGTGATCGGCAAGTTCGGGATCTACCGGCTGGTGAACATGCTGGGGCTGCTCGACCACCACGTCCGGGGCGTCCCCCCCGAGGAGGCGCGCGGGGGACGCGACTGGAACGAGTACACCTGGCGCGGCGATCAGGCGCCGGGCCATCCGTTCGTCCACGGCCTTCAGACCGCCGACATGGACATGAACGACCTGCGGTTCTGCAAGCTGGTCATCCAGGTGGGAAAGAACCTGATCGAGAACAAGATGCCGGAGTCGCACTGGCTCAACGAGGTGATGGAGCGAGGGGGCAAGCTCGTCGACGTCGCCCCCGAGTACAACGGGCCGGGCACCAAGTCGGACTACTGGATCGGCGTGCGGGCCGGTCTGTCGGACACGGCCGTCTTCCTCGGGACCACCAAGATCCTGATCGACGAGGGATGGTACGTCGCCGACTTCGTCCGCCGCTTCACCGACTTCCCGTTGCTGGTCCGCGTCGACACCCTGAAGCGGCTCCGCCCCGAGGAGGTCGTCGCCGGCTACACGCCCAAGGACATCAAGGAGGGGCCGTCGTACAAGATTCAGGGGTTGACCGACGAGCAGCGGGCGAAGATCGGCGACTTCTGCGTCTGGGACCCCAAGGCCGGCAAGATCGCGCCCCTCTCGCGCGACGAGGTAGGGGAGAAGATGCAGATCGAGCCCGCGCTTGAGGGGACGTTCAAGGTCCCCCTGCTCGACGGCTCGACCGCCGAGGTCATGCCGATCTTCGAGATGTACAAGCGGCACCTGGCCGATTACGACGTCAAGACCGTCGAGGAGATTTCGGGGGCCCCGGCCGCGCTGGTCCGCCGGCTGGCCTCGGACATCTGGGAGACGACCAAGGCGGGCCACCCCGTGTCGATCCACATCGGCGAGGGGATCAACCACTACTTCCACGCCACTCTGCACAACCGCGCCACCTACCTGCCAATGCTCCTGACCGGCAACATCGGCAAGCACGGCGCCGGCGTCTTCACCTGGGCCGGCAACTACAAGGGGGCCCTGTGGCAATCCTCCTCGTGGAGCGGGCCGGGGATCTTCTCGTACATCGCCGAGGACCCGTTCAGCCCCGTCATGGACGAGAACGCGCGGATCACGCACGAGCACCTTCGCCATACCAGCGAGACCGAGGACCCGTCGTACTGGGCGTGCGGCGAGAAGGTGCTGGCCGTCGAGACCGACGAGGGCCGCAAGGTCTTCACCGGCAAGACGCACACGCCGACCCCCACCAAGGTCCTCTGGTACAACAACGCCAACCATCTCAACCAGTCCAAGTGGGCCTACAACATCATCGTCAACACCCTGCCGAAGATGGATATGATCATCGACCAGCAGATCGAGTGGACCGGCTCGGCCGAATACGCCGACGTCGTGCTGCCGGTCAATTCGTGGGTCGAGTTCCAGGACCTGGAGATGGGCGCCTCGTGCTCGAACCCGTTCCTCCAGGTCTGGAAGGGGGGGATCAAGCCGGTGCACGACTCGCGCGACGACGGCGAGGTGTTCGCCGGCGTGGCCCGGGCCTTCACCGACCAGACCGGCGACAAGCGGTTCGCCGACTACTTCAAGTTCATCACCGAGAAGCAGGCCAAGGTGTACCTTCAGCGCGTGCTCGACAACTGCACGACCACCAGGGGGAGCGACGGCCCCTACGACGTCGACCGGCTGACCGCCGGCGAATACGGCGGCGAACCGGGCGCGGCCCTTTTGCTCTTCCGCACCTATCCGCGCGTCGCGTTCTGGGAGCAGATCCACGACTCGATCCCCTTCTACACCGACAGCGGACGCCTGGCCGGCTACTGCGACCTCCCCGAGGCGATCGAGTACGGCGAGAACCTGGTCTCGCACCGCGAGGCCGTCGAGGCCACCCCGTACCTGCCCAACGTGATCGTTTCGTCCAGCGCGTTCATCCGTCCCAAGGACTACGGCATCCCGCTCGACACCACCGACGCCGACCTTCGCCAGGTCCGCAACGTCCGGATGCCTTGGGACGAGGTCAAGAAGACGGTCAACCCCCTCTGGGCCCAGGGCTATCGGTCCTTCTGCTCGACCCCCAAGAGCCGTCATTCGACCCACTCGTCGTGGTCCACGGTCGACTGGCACTGGATCTGGAGCGACAACTTCGGCGATCCTTACCGGTCCGACAAGCGAGCGCCGGGGGTGTCCGACCGCCAGATCCAGATGAACCCCGATTCCGCCGCGGCGCTGGGGTTGCACGAGGGGGATTACGTCTACGTGGACGCCAACCCGCTGGACCGGCCCTACGTCGGCTGGGACAAGGACGAGGGCTCGACGCGGCACAAGGCGTTCCGCTGCATGGTGCGGGTCAAGTACAACCCGGGCCTCCCCCCCGACTTCACGATCATGAAGCACACCGGACAAATCGCCTCCGAGCGAAGCGTCCGGGCGCACGAGACGCGCCCCGACGGCCGGGCCCTGGCCTCGGAGACCGGCTACCAGGCGAGCTACCGCTACGGCTCGCACCAGAGCATCACCCGCGGCTGGATGCCCCCGATGCACCAGACCGACACCCTGTTCCACAAGCGGACCGGTTCGATGAGCTTCATCTTCGGGTTCGACGTGGACAACCACGCCATCAACACCGTCCCCAAGGAGACCCTGATCAAGATCTCCAAGGCGGAGGACGGGGGGATCGGCGGCGTCGGGGTCTGGGAGCCGGCGACCCGAGGCTACAGCCCGGGAGAATCGACCCCCGAGAGCGCGACCTACCTGACCGGCGGCTACGTGACGATCAAAGGCAAGACGTCCTGACCTCGCGAGGGAGGATCTGGAAATGGAAATGGAAACGCAAGGCGGGACGGGGCGATTCGCGCCCAAGGTCCACCCGCTCTCTCGATCGGCGACCCCGGACGACCCCATGGACCTGAACGCCGCGGCCGTCCCGGGCGATCCCGACGTTCTGATCAACGCCTTGGTCCAGGAGTACGCCTGGATGGGCTGGGACGGCGATGAGATCGCCGCGCTGTTCCACGACCCGTTCTACCCGATGCTCCACGGACTTCTTGAAGCCCTCGGCGAGACCGGCGTCCGCGACCGCATCAACGCCGTCTTCAACCGCGACGGCGTCTTCCGATTCCGTACCACGGTCCACGAGGCCCCCGACGACCACGACCACGAACCCGAGCCCGAGGTCGTCCAGATCGGCGCCTTCAACTTGAAGCGGAAGGAGCAAGACCATGTCGACGGTCTATAACTGGCAGCTCGGCCGCGAGATGGCGTACCCCTTCGAGGAGAAGCACCCGCGCCGGCAGTTCGCCTTCGTGTTCAACATCAACCGCTGCATCGGCTGCCAGACTTGCACCATGGCGTGCAAGAGCACCTGGACCTTCTCGAAAGGCCAGGAGCACATGTGGTGGAACAACGTCGAGACGAAGCCGTACGGCGGCTACCCGCAGCATTGGGACGCGAAGCTGCTGGGGATGCTCGAGGCCGCCAACCCCGGCGGCCAATCGTGGAACGCCGCAACGGCCGACGACGACGCGAAACCCTACGGCGCCTTCGACGGCAAGACGATCTTCGAGGCCGCTCCGAACCACGTCGGCCCCGACGGCCCCCAGGTCGCGCTCGGGTATCTGCCCACCGACGCCGAATGGCGGAGCCCCAACATCCACGAGGACGTCGCCGCCGGCGAGCAGTGGAAGGAAGGCCGGTTCGGCGGCTCGGCCCAACTCCCCGAGCACCGTGTCTGGTTCTTCTACCTGGCGCGGATCTGCAACCATTGCACTTACCCCGCGTGTCTCGCCGCCTGCCCCAGGCAGGCGATCTACAAACGGCCCGAGGACGGCATCGTCCTCATCGACCAGGAGCGATGTCGGGGCTATCGCAAGTGCGTCGAGGGTTGCCCGTACAAAAAGGTAATGTATCGGGGCACGACCCGGACCAGCGAGAAATGCGTCGGCTGCTACCCGCGCGTCGAGGGGAAGGACGAGTCGATCAGCCCCGGCGGGGAGCCCTGCGAGACCCGTTGCATGTCGGCCTGCGTCGGCAAGATCCGCCTCCAGGGCCTGGTCGCCGTCGACGACGACGGCCGGTGGACTCGCGAGCCCTCCAACCCCCTCTACTACCTGATCCGCGACCGCAAGGTGGCGCTGCCGCTCTACCCCCAGTTCGGCACCGAGCCGAACGGTTTCTACATCCCGCCGCGGTGGGCGCCGCGCGGCTACCTGACCCAGATGTTCGGCCCCGGCGTCGATCACGCCCTGGAGCAGTACGTCTGCCCCGATCGCGAACTGCTGGCCGTGCTCCAACTCTTCCGCACGCAGCGTCAGATCCTTTACCGGTTCGCGATCGAGCAGGGCCCGAAGGTCGCGGAGATCCCCGTCGTCCTCCCCTCCGGGCGAGAGCGGGTCCAGGAGATCTTCAACGACACCGTCGTCGGCTACAACAAGTTCGACAAGGAGGTCGTGAGGATCACCATCGAGGAGCCGACGTTCGAGCGTCCCAAGGCTCTTCACGTCAATTCGATCTGAACCGACGACGATCGCGATCAAGCCCCCGCCTCCCGCGTCAGGAGATCAAGCGATGCAAGTTGAACGCCCCCCGAGCCAAGACCAACGACTCCCGCGCCGATCGGCCGCCGTCGATCTGGCGCGCGAATGCATCTACCGGTTCCTCGCCGCCGTCGTCGGCGGCCCGTATTCCAACGCCTGGGGCCAGGCGCTGGACCCTTCGGCCCAGGATCTGGCGCTTGCCGCGGCCGATCTGCTCGAGCCCCGACCGGCGCCCAACTCCCTCCCCCTCGCGACCGACCCCGCTTCGGTCGCGTCCGAGATCACGCGCCTCGTCGATGAGCTGCGCGCGCCGCGCGGCGCCTGCCGAGCCGATTTCGACCGGGTTTTCGGCCTCGTGGTCCCCAAGGAATGCCCCCCCTACGAGACCGAATACCATCCGACGAAGGAGACCTTCGCGCGGTCGCAGGAGATGGCCGACGTCGCCGGCTTCTACCACGCATTCGGGATCGAGCCGGCGCAGTCCTCGCCCGAGCGCCCGGACCACCTGGCGCTCGAGCTGGAATTCATGGCGTTCCTCTTGTTGAAGCGGCGCGAGGCCCTCGCGACCGCCGACGTCAACCCCGACGCGGCCGAACAAGTGGACGTCTGCGACCACGCGCAGCGCGACTTCTTCCGTGATCACCTGGCCTGGTGGACGCCGACGTTCGCGGCCGGCCTCCGCCGCAAGGCCGGAGGAGGCTGCTGTCACGCCCTGGCCGGCGCGCTGGCGGCCTGGGTCTCGGACGAATGCCGGCGGCTGGGGATCGACGCGGTCCTTCGGCCCCTCCGTCCCGAACTGATCGAACAGCCCGAGGAACAATCCGGCTGCGTCACTTGTCCGATTTTCTCCTGAACCCCCGCGTCGTTACTTCTTGGTCTCGGAGGGGGGAAGGATCGTCAGCCAGGGGCGGTCGGTTTCGGCCCTGAAGCCGGTGATCTTCGCCAGGGCGGCGCGCTCGCCGCTCCTGTGGTCGGGGGATCGTCCGACGATCCGGAACGGCCCCGAGCGGGCCTCGCCCCCCCCTTTGAGCTCGATCGTCACCGACTTCGCCGAAGCGCCCGACTTCGTCGACAGGGCCGTAGTCGCCGTGACTCCGGCGGGCAGGCCTTCAGCCGTCACCTCGATCGGCTCGCCGTGGTCGTTCTTGCGGTCGATCGCCACGACGACCTTCGCCTCCTTGCCCGGCGTCAGGTTGAACACGTCGGCGGCGAGCGTCATCGCGAAATCGGGGTCCGGGGCGACCACGCTCAGCAGATACGCGTAATTCGGCCCTCCTCGGCGGTTCAGATCGTGGACCGCCACGACGTAATCGCCGTCGTCGCGAGGCGTGAAGACCAGTTCGGGATCGGGGGTCTGCGAACCGCGGACGTCGTCGAGCTCGGCCAGGGTCTTGCCGTCGGGGCCGAGGATCTGAAGGACGGCGTCGAGAGGCAGGCCGAAGGCGCGCGACTCCAGTCGGAACCGGCGTTTCTCCCCCTTCTTCAAGGCGATCCGGTAGGCGTCGCGGTCGCCGGGGGGATCGATCCGGCCGCTGACCGCGCCGCGGTCGGCGAGCGGCTGAGGCTTCGCCGGATCGTTGGGCTCGACCTCGACCTCCACCGCGCCCGCGACTCGACGCACCGCGGCGGCGCCGGCCAGCGCCGGGCTTGAGAGCGAGACCAGTTCGAGCCGATCGTCGGAGGGGACGACCAGGGCCGAGTC
This sequence comes from uncultured Isosphaeraceae bacterium, assembly GCA_937907405.1. Lineage (GTDB taxonomy): Bacteria > Planctomycetota > Planctomycetia > Isosphaerales > Isosphaeraceae > Paludisphaera. The sequence continues at coordinate 9,368 of CALCIC010000003.1, forward strand.
GGCTTCGGCGATGTTCGGGCCGACGGCGGCGACCGGCGTCGGGTTCTCTCGGGAGGCGGCGAGCGGGAACGCGTGCTCGATGAAGCCGTCGATCGTGAGCGTGAGCCGGTAGACGTACGCGGGGCCCCCGGCGAATCGGATGCTGCTGTCGGGGGTCGACGGGAAGGCGAACAGGCGGACGATGTACGTCCCGGTCGCGGGCGCCTCGAAGATGATTCGGGGGTCCGGGCCGATCGCGTCGTTGTTTTGCGCCAGCACGAAGCCCTCGGCCGAGACGACCTGGAGCACGGCGTCCATCGGCGACCCGAGGCGGTCGGCTTCCAGATCGGCCGCGAGCGTCCGGCCCTTGTCGAGCTTCACGGCGAAGCCGTCGACGTCGCCCGACTTCTCAAGGCGGCCGTTGAGGACGACGCGCGGCTGTTCAATCGCCTGGGGGCGGCGCGGGTCGTCGTTGGGCTCCGACTCCGTCAGTTCCGGCAGCGCGCCGACATGGAACGGCCGGAGGCTCGTCGCCCCTTCCTCGTCGTAAAGCCGGACCCAGCGGACGCCCGGCCGGGCGTCCGCGGCGACCTCGAATGCGAGTTCGTTCTTCTTGTCCGCGACCTTGACCGTGAGTCCGGCGTCCTTCTCGACCCAGCATTGCACCGGCCAATGGTCGAAAGTCCCGGCGGCCCTCACCGTCAAGGTCCGGCCGCGTTCGGCTCCGGCCGGGAAGAAGCCGGTGAGCGTCGGCGGCTTGGCGCGTAGGTCCGGCGGGCTCGCGACCAGCAAGGCGGTCGCAAGCGATGCGGCGGCGAGCGAACGGTTGGTCATCCCATCAGCTCCCGGATCGGCGTCGGATCGCTGACGATGTAGGGCGGCCGGCCGCTAGGGGTGGTCAGGAATTTTCCGGGATCGATCCCCAGCTT
>CALCIC010000004.1 GCA_937907405.1 uncultured Isosphaeraceae bacterium
GCCCGACGATCGGCGCGGCGCTCTCCGATCGGCTCCTGTTGATGGCGGCGTTGCGGGGGGTGCTGCTCGGCGTGATCCTGGCGGGGGTCGTCGCCAGCCTGCGGCTCCGCGAGCCGCACCCGCGCGAGTGGGACGTCTTCGGCGGCTACCGCCCCCCCGTCGGCGACGATCCCATCTTCTGGCGCGAGTACCTCCTCCCCCGCCGCGGCGCCCGGCGGTCGGTGTTCTGGGTCTTCCTCAGGCAACTCGTGATCCTCCTGAAAGCGATCCTCATCAACGCGCTGCAGGCCCTCGTCATCCTCCTCATCTCGGCGATGATGATCGGCATGGTGGTCGGAGCGGGAGTCCTGGGATACGCCGCGTTCAGAGAGGCTTGGCTGGGCCGAACGTCCTCGATCGACCCGTACGGCGCGCGAGAGGCGTTCAACACCTTCATCCGCTTCGTGACGTTCTTCATCGGCCTGACGCCGGCGGGCGCGACGGCCGCGGCGCTGGCGACCCAGATCGTCACCGAACGCGACAAGAAGACCTGGGATTCGCTGTTGGCCACTCCCCTTTCCGGCGCCGAGATCCTCGGCCCCAAGATCCGGGCGATCGTGCTGAGCCTCTGGCGGACGGGCCGGTCTCTGATCCCGATCTGGCTGCTGGGAGTCGCCTGCGACGCCCTCCATCCGCTCGGCCTTCTGATCGCCGCGTCCGGCGTCGTCGCCGTCGCGTATCTTGGTTTGGGGCTGGGGAGCGCGTCGGCCCTGAAGCCGGGGGCGACCTCGCAATCGATCAACAGCCGCGCCGGGCTCTGGATGCTCGCCTTGTTGGGCCTCGGCGGCCTGACGATCGTCGCCCCGCTCTGCTCCGGGCGACAGTTCGACCTGGCAAGGGCCGCGGCGCCCTGGCCCCTCTGGTCCGTTCCGGCCGTGATCGCGGCCCTGGCGGTCGCGAACCTCGGCAGCCTGACGACCGGCATGCTGCTCGTCCGACGAAGCATCAGCAGGTTCGACGAATGGGTCGGCCGCCCCCATCGCGCCGAGGCCGTCCGAAACCGGGGCGATGCAACGGGGACCGCCTCGGTGCGGAATCCGCTACAATGAACGGCTCGCGAAATCGAAGCTCGACAGGCCGGGAGTACGCAGGGATGAAGCTTTATGGATGGATGACGGTGGCGGCGCTGGCCCTGATCGCGGCGCGCGGGGTCGGATCATCGACGGCCGACGACGAGCCCGAGCGCGCGGTCCCGGACGGGCCGCTGGGGGACGCAGTCCGGCTGGGCAAGGATCTGGTGGAGCGCACCTCGACGCATCCGCTGACGAAGCCGTACGTCGGCAACGTGCTCAACTGCACGTCCTGCCACCTGGACAACGGCGAGAACCCGGAGGCCGCGTCGTTCATCGGGGTGGCGTCGGCCTACCCGGCGTGGTCCCCCCGCGACGGGCGGGTGATCACGCTGGAGGATCGGATCTCGAACTGCTTCATGCGAAGCTGCAACGGCGTCTCGCCGCCGCTGGGGAGCCGGGCCTCCGTGGCGCTTGCGGCCTACATCACCTGGCTTTCAACCGACGCGCCCTTGCGCATGAATCCGAAAAGCCCGCACGGGCCGAACGCGGTCAAGCCCTTGAAGATCGCCGCCGAATCGGCGGACCTGACACGGGGAAAAGCGGTCTACGCCGAGAAATGCGCCGACTGCCACGCCGACGACGGAACCGGCCGGAAGAAGACCCCGCCCGTCTGGGGCCCTCGGTCGTACAACCAGGGCGCCGGCCTGGCGAAGCCCGACCAGCTCGCCGCCTGGCTGAAGGTCGCCATGCCGCTCGACGACCCCGACCTGACCGACCAGGAGGCGCTCGACGTCGCCGCCTACGTCGACTCCCACGACCGCCCGCCGTTCAACATCCAGGACCATCCGCCGGCCGCGTCAAAGCTCGGCGAGTACGACTCCGAGGCGGGATCGCCAAAACCCTGACATCGACATCATCGTATTAGCAATAATTCCCCTCTCCCCCCGGGAGCGGGGGGAACCCCACTTGTGGGGTCGGGCCGAAGGCCGGGTGAGGGTCGCCGGATGGACCACGGATCTCGGTCGGCGAGGCGTTCGGTTTCCAACACGCACCTCGAAGCGCCTCGGCATCCTCGCCTGCATAACCGCCACGAATCTCTTACGCCTCTTCCTTGGCGTTGGGCAACCGGATCGGCATGCGGCGGATGCGGAGGCCGCAGGCGCGGTGGACGGCGTTGGCGATCGCCGGGGCGACGGCGATGATGGGACACTCGCCGGCGCCGGCCGACGCGAGGTCGGGGCGGTCGAGCAGGTGGACGTCGAGCGTCGGCAGGTCGGCGAACCGGGGGACGCGGTATTCCCCGAACGAGGCGTTGCGGATCACGCCGTCGGAGAACTCCATCGCCTCCCGGAGCGCGGGGCCCAGGCCCATGACGATCGCGCCCGTCACCTGATTGAGCAGGTTTGCCGGATTGACGATCTTGCCGCACTCGAAGGCCTGGCAGACGTGATCGACCCGGATCGTCCCGGCGTCGCGATCGACCGAGACCGCCGCGCAGGCGGCGACGAAGCCCCCTTTGTCCGTCCCGCAGGCGAGGCCCACCCCCTTGCCGGGCTCCTTCGACTTCGTCCGATTCGGCCAGTCGAACCGTGTTGCGGCCTCGGTCAGGACCGCGCGGAGGCGGGGGTCGTCGAGGTGGTCGAGCCGGAACGCGAGCGGGTCGGCGCCGGCGAGCTCGGCCAGTTCGTCCATGAAGCTCTCGCGGGCGAACGTGTTGGCCGTCGACGCGAGCGCCCGGTACGACCCGTGCCGCAGCGGGGCGGCCGACCGGACGTACCTGGCGTCGACCCGGCCGACGCGGTACGGCGGCCGGACCGAGCTGGCGCCGGAGTTGATGTTGAGGAACCGCCATGTGTTGATCTTGCCGCGGTCGTCGAGCGACGCCTCGGCCTCGATCGCCGCGGCGGGCCGGAACTGCGCCCAGGTGAACTCCTCGGCCCTCGTCCAGACGACCCGGACGGGCTGGCCGGCCTCCTTCGCGAGCCGGGCCGCCTCGATCGCGTGCTCGCCCGAATGCTTGCCGCCGAACCCGCCGCCGAAGTCGGGCGTGATCACCCGCGCGCGGTCCTCGGGCAGGCCGAACGCCCGGGCCAGCTCGCCCCGGACGCCGAACGGCACCTGCGTCCCCACCCAGGCCGTCACCCGGCCCTCCTCCCACTCCGCCACCGCCGCGCGCGGCTCCATCGGGACGTGCTGCACATACGCGACGTCATAAGAGCATTTGAGCGACTTCGCCGCCCTGGCGACCTCGTCGGCGAACGGGTTCGCCGGAATCCCGCCGTCGGCGTGCGTTCGGAGGTAGTCCGCAAGCTCGGCGCTCGACGGGTGCGGGGCCGTACTCCATCTGGCCGTCGCGGCGATCGCGTCGAGCGCCTTCTCCGCCCGGCTCGTCGAAGCCGCGGCCACGCCGACGAACTGGCCGTCGCGGACCGCGACCACGCCCCCCATCGCCTCCGCCGGCGCCAGGTCGATCGATTCGAGCGTCGCCCCGAAGCTCGGCGCGCGGAGGACCTTGCCGTACAACATGCCCGGCCGAACGACGTCCGACGGATATTCATGCGATCCGGCGACGATGTCGCGGCCGTTTGGGCGAGGGACCGAGACGCCCATCGTCCGCCAACTCGCGACGGAGGCGAGCGCGACCTCGCGCGAGACCCCGCGCTCCAGCGCCTTCGCGGCCTCGGCGTCGGCCGCAAGGTCGGCGTAGGCGAGCTTCCGGTCCCCCTTCTCGTCCCTTGCGCAGCCGTCTTGAACGTCGATCGAGGAGGGGGCGACGCCCCATCGTTCAGCGGCCAGGCCGACGAGCAGCGCGCGGGCCGAGGCGCAGCCGGCGCGGACGGCGGGGATGGTCGAGGGGGTCGACCGGCTGCCGTAGGTCCCGCCGTCGTCGGGGACGAGCCCGGTGTCGGCCATCACCAGGGTGATTCGGTCGATCGGCACGCGCAGTTCTTCAGCGGCGGCCTGCGAGATCTCGGCGCGGGCGCCCTGACCGCACTCGACCTTGCCGGTCATCACCGTCAGCCCGCCGTCCTCGCCGATGTGGACCCGCGCGGCGACCGTCGTCGCCCCGCCGCCTCCTCCTCCTCCTCGGCGTCCACGCTGGGGGCTTCGCCCCCGCGCGGGCTCCTGCGCGTTCAGGGCGTCGGCCGCGACGGCGATCATCAGGCCGGCGCCCAGGGTTTTCAGGACCTCGCGGCGGCTGGGGTCGGCGGCGGGAACGTCGGCGAACCGATAGTCGACCAGGTCGACGGGCTCGTCGTAGTCGGCGGTCAGGCCGACGGCTCGGAGGGATTCGGCCTCCCAATCATGGCGCGGGATCATGGCTCATCCTTCCTTTCGGCCGGCGGCGCGGCGGACGGCCCGGACGATCCCGGGATAGCTGCAACACCGGCAGATATTCCGATTCATCCCTGCGATGATCTGGGCGTCGGTCGGCTTCGGCTTCTCATCCAGCAAGGCCGTAGCGGCGACGATCATGCCGGCCGTGCAGAACCCGCACTGGAACGCCCCCTCGTCAAGGAACGCCTGCTGGACGGGGCTGAGGGAGTCGCCGTTCGCAATCCCTTCGATGGTGACGACCGACTTCCCCTCGGCCCGCGAGGCGGGCAGTCGGCAGGCGAAGACGCGCTTGCCTTCCAGCAGCACCGAGCACGCGCCGCACTGGCCCTCGCCGCAGCCGTACTTGGTCCCCACCAGCCCAAGATCCTCGCGCAGCACCTCCAGCAACGACCGCTCCGGGTCGGTGGTCGCGGTCTGCGGCCGTCCGTTCAGGTTGAATCGAATCGCGACGTCGACGCCCATCGAACCGCCCTCCCCGATCGCCTCGTGACCGCCGTTTCGTTCACTCTGACCTGACGATGCGGAATGGTCAAGGCTGCGGCGAACGCGACGAGATCGCGGCGTGTCTGGTTGGCGGGCGAGCCGGCGCGTTAGAATGACACGTAACGACGCCGGGTGCTTGAGGGACGACCATTGAACCGAGTCGAGCTGCGAGGACTGGCGGAAGATCGCGTGCTCGACGCCGAAGCCCTCCTCAAGGAAGGTCGATGGTCGGGCGCGTACTATCTGGCCGGCCACGACGTCGATACGCTGGTCGACGCCGCCGGCCTCCAAAAGGAACGCGGCTTGAGCATCGCGGCGAATCAGGCCCTCTCGGACAACTGGCTGGTCGTGAAGGACTGGAAGGAAACCGATCGCTATCAGGCCAAGAACGAAGACGAAGCCCGACGATTGCATCAGGCCGTCACCGAGAACGTCAATGGGGTGCTGCCATGGATCAAAATGCACTGGTAAGCGAAGAAATCAACGCCGGTGCCGAGTTCGTCAGCGCCTTGGACAAGAGGCTCCCCGTCAAGGCGGCGTTCTGGCTCAAGACCGCCGCATCGAGTCGATGGTATCTCTACATCGCCTCGGAACGCGTCGACGCCGTGGGCACGTATGAATGCTACGGCGAGGTAACTCAAATCGCCCGCGAGAACCCGGACCCCTACCTCGACCCGTTCCGGGTGAAGCTGATCCCGACCACCGACCCGCTCGCTCGCGAAGCGATCTCGTTCTACCAGCGATTCCCGGGCCGATCGTACGCGCGCTACCGCGACGACAGCTTCGGCGGCGAAAGCGTCGAGGGCCTGTACATCTACCCGGTCGCCGCGCCCGCGCCGGCCGAGTGAGATCTCACCCCTCGCTTTCGTCGAAGAAGTCGTTGGAGACTTCCTTGAGCTTGTAGACCTTGGTCGTGGTCACGCCGAGGTCGTGCTCGATCATCAATTCAGCAAGCCTGCCGCCGTCGATCAGGACGACCTTCTTGCCCTCGATCCGGTGCACGAAATCGAGCGCCTCCTTGGTGAAGGTCGACGTCGTCATGACGACCCCCTTCTTGGCCCGGTGGAAATCCATGCTGCCGACGAACCCCTGGACGACCGGCCTGCCGACCGGCCCTTCCCACCGCTTCGCCTGGATGCAGACGACGTCGAGCCCCAGCTTGTCCTGCCAGATGACGCCGTCGATCCCGCCGTCGCCCGACCTTCCCGTCACCACCCCCTGCCCGGCCACGCCGCCGTAGCCCATCGCCATCAGCAAGTTCACCATCACCTTCTCGAAGAACCCCGGCGAACACTCCCTCAGCCGCGTCAAAACCTCCTCGACCGTCGCCCGTGAGAGCAATTGATACGCCGCGTCGATCAGTTCGAAAGGCGTGCGCTCCTCTTCCACGTCCGTAGGTGTTTCAAGGGACGAACCACCGGATTTCGGCTTTGATTTTAACTCAACGAAGCCGGGGAACCGCATCAGGTACTTGTCGTTGATCGCCTGCGGCTTCTCCTGCAAAACACTTTTTCCCAGGTCGGTGATCCGCACGCGCCCGCGCGCCGGAGCCTGGATCAGACCGGCCTGCTTCAATCCGAAGTTTGCCCAACTGACTCGGCTGTAAAAGCGTGTCTTCTGCCCGCTGGGAACGACCTCCTCGCGCTCTTCCTGAGTCAGCCTGAACTGGTCGGCGAGCAGGTTGGTGAGTTCGCGAATGGTCCGCTCCTTGCCGTCGGCGAGGGCCTCGACGAGCGGGAGCATCACGGACTGGAAATCGGGGATCGCCACAATCACGCCTCGGGTGCGGAGAGAGTCCTGGAAAGCTTGGGGCTCATCGTCAATCATGCATCATTCGGGGCGGTGTGTAAATCACGCGCCCGGGGTCGCATACGCATCATGGCATCGACAAGCTTTCCCCTCTCCCCCGGGAGCGGGGGGAACCCCACTTGTGGGGTCGGGCAGGAGGCCGGGTGAGGGTCGTCGGAATCATCACGGACGTCGGCCGGGGAGGAGTTCCACTTCCAACACGCGCCTCGAAGCGCCGCGACCCTCATCCGGCCTTCGGCCACCTTCTCCCGGGGGAAGAAGGGATGCTCGCGCCATCATTCATTTAGAGACATAGAAATGCGAACATTGACACGCCGATCGTCGGTCTTCTTGCTGCTCGCGGCCCTGATCTCGGCCGGCATGGCGCGGGGGGGGGAGGAGGACGCGACCGACCGGCTTCGGGTGATGGTCGAGACCGACGCGGGGGGCGACCCGGACGACGAGCAGTCGCTGGTGCGGTTCTTGCTCTACGCCGACGTGTGGGACGTCGAGGGGATCATCGCCAACCGCCCCGTCGCGCGGCGGGGCGAGAACCTCAACCCCGTCCGCGACGGCCTGGGGATCGTCCGGCGGCTCGTCGACGCCTACGGTCAGGTCGTTGACAACCTCAGAAGGCACGACCCGAATTATCCGTCGCGACGAACGCTCTGGGATCGCACGGTCTCGGGATACGCCGACAGCGAGGCCGGCGTGAAGTTGATCATCGAGGCCGTCGACCGCGACGACCCCCGGCCCGTCTGGTTCATGAACTGGGGGACCGACCACGGCAGCGATCCCAGCAGCCTCAAGCGGGCGCTCGACAAGGTGCTGGCCGAGCGCGGGGCGGAAGGCTACGCGAAGTTCAAAGACAAGATCCGGCTCAGTTCAAGCGACAAGTTCGGCGATCACACGGGCCGGATCGCGCCCCCCTGGCGGCTCTGGGTCTACCCGTCGATGCCCGACATGGACGGCGGCCGTTGGTATCACCGGTTCAGCCCGCTGACGGCCACCGCGGGGGGCTTCGACCTCCGCCGCGACGTGCTGACCGGCCACGGCCCGCTCGGCGCTCTCTACCCGACCAACACCAACCGCCCGCAGAAAGAGGGGGACTCCGGCATGTTCCTCTACCTGATCCCCACCGGGATGAACGACCCGACGCACCCGGAATGGGGAAGCTGGGCCGGTCGGTTCGGCGTCCGCGACGATCTTCAACCACGCCGACCCACGTATTACTGGGCCAACCAACGCGACTCCCGGCAAGGCGAAACCAACCGCGACAACACCCTCAAGCGGTGGGCCGCCGACGTCCAGAACGACTTCAAGGCCCGGATGGACTGGTGCGTCAAGCCGCGAGGGGAAGCCAACCACCCCCCCGTCCCAGCCCTCGACGGCGACTCCGGCCGGTCGATCTCGACGATCACCGCCAGGCCCGGCGCGACGGTCGCGCTCAGCGCCCGGGGCTCGACCGATCCCGACGACGACGACGCGCTGTCATATGATTGGCATGCTTACCCCGAGGCCGGCACCTACCCCGCCGCCCCCCCGATTGAAGGCGCGACGACCCCCGAGGCCCGCGTGATCGTCCCCGACGACGCCGGGGGGAAGGACGTCCACGTCATCCTCACCGTCCGCGACGACGGAACGCCGCCGCTGGCCCGCTACCGACGCGTCATCATCCGGGCCGCCGCCGAGGATTAGCACGGCGACGGCCGTGGGAGACGATCGTCAGGGGATGTAGGTCACCCCCTTGGAGTTCGACAGGTCGACGTTCCCTGATCCGTTCTCTACGATGGCGTTGCCGCTGACGACGGTCCCCTGGCTGTCGCCCCGGGCGTAGAGGCCGAAGCCCAGGCTCCTGGCGATCTGGTTCCCCGTGACCGTGTTGCCGCGCGAGGTGTCGATCGTCAGGCCGTTGCCGTCGTTGAAGAGGATCTTGACCTGATCGGCGGGGTTCGAGCTCCCGATGGTGGTCCTCTGCGTGCCGGGGCCGAGGAGGATCCCGCCTCGGGCATTGGGCAAGGGCTGGGTGCCGTCGAAATTGCTGCCGACGAACGTGTTGATGATCCGGTTGTCGCGCGCCGAGCCGGCGACCTCGATGCCGTAGCCGAAGTTCGACGAGACGGTCACCTGCGGGACGATCGACGCCTCGAAGCCGCCGATGGTGTTGTTGCGGGCGCGGCCGGAGATCTTGATCCCGCTCAGGCCGTTGGGCAGCGGCGCGTGGATGTCGGTGTTGGTCCCGACGCCGACCTGCGTGATCAGCGCGCCGTTGGCGTTGCCGCCGAGTTCGATCCCGTTGCCGAGGTTGCCCGAGGCGATGCTGGTGAGGACCTCGTTGCCGCGGCCGGAAGACGTGATCAAGATCCCGTCGCCGCGGTTGGGCGCCGCCCCGCCGAAGGCGAACAGCCCGGCGAAGCTGTTGTACGAGAGCACGTTGCCAGCCCGGTCGCGGACCTCGATCCCGTTCTTGTCGTTGCCGGAGAACACGCCGCCCAGCGGGATCGGGCCGCCGTTCTGGACGTTGTTGGACGACCCCGAGACGAGCATGCCGTCGCCGCCGTTGGCCACGACCGTGGCGTTGTTCGCGCCGACGCCCATGAAGTTGGCCTGCACCGTCGTGTCGTTGGAGTTGGTGATCCTCAGCCCGTTGCCCCGGTTGCCGCTGATCACGTTGTAGAACACGAACGGGTCTTGCTGGAAGGTGCAGCCGATCAGCGAATTGCCGTTCGCTTTCTCAATCGCCACGCCGTCCTTCCCGTTGCCAAGCGCCACGTTTCCCGAGGCCGACGTGCCGATGAAGTTGCCGCTCAGCGTGTTTCGAGTCGCGCCGTAGTTGATGAGCACGCCGTCGCCGCGGTTGCCCGAGATCAGGTTCCCCTGGGGGGGCCGGACGAACACGCCGGAGGTTGGGTTGTTGCCGTTGGTCGCCGAACCGCCGATGAGGTTCCCCGCCGCATTGTGGGCGACCTGAATCCCGTTCTGTCCGTTGCCCCGGGCCATCGTACCGCTGGCGTCGGTGCCGATGTAATTCATGGCGATCCGGTTATTGTTCGACCCGTAGACGCCGATCCCGTTGCCCCGGTTGCCGCTGATCACGTTGGAAAGCTGGAACGCGGTGTTGACCGTCGCCTGCACGGACGTGAACCCCGAGCCGTCGTTGGCGATGCCGACCACCTGGTTCCCGGAGACCGAATTGGCGCTGAACGCCCCGACGCCGTTGGGATCGTTCAGGTCGACCCACGACGGCTGCCCGAACGTGCCGTCGGGGTTCCGCACGATCCTCACCAGTGAGCCTCGCACGGGGCTGCCGACGCCGATCTGGGCCGAGTCGGCGCTCAGGGTGTAGACTCCCTTCTCGACGCCGCTGATGCCCTCGAAGTGGGTCGCGAAGACCTGGTCGGCCGCGCCGTTGGGATAGTCGAACGAGGTCCAGTTGGAGAACTCGCCGGTCACGGAGTTGTAGTCGACCAGGTAGCCGTGGCTTCGGTTCGCGCCGGTCGAATCCGGGGCGATGTAGCCGCCGGCGATCGTGTAGCTGGTGTTCCCGTTGTACCAGACGCCGTAGGCCGTGGTGGTCGTCGAGCCCGGATAAACCACAGATCGGAAGAGCACACGTCTGAACTCCAGTCACCTTGTAATCTCGTA
>CALCIC010000005.1 GCA_937907405.1 uncultured Isosphaeraceae bacterium
GAACCAGTGCCCCCCCGAATCGATCTCACGAATTTATGACTCAGGACGCTAGCCGAAGTTGCGGATCAGCAATTGGAGTCCGTCCGCGAGTCGATCCGAGGCTTTCATCGCCTGGGCGTGGAGCGTCCAGAAATCCCTGATCGACGACGGCCGGCCCCAGAGCGCGCGCATGGCCGCGCCGACGCGGTAGCTTCCCGACGCGTTGAGCAGCCGACCGATCTCGGCGGGAAGCTCGGTCTGGGCGTCGTCGCTGACCACGCGGAGCGACGCGAAGGGGACGCCGAGATCGCGCGCGACGGCGGCGACCCCGAACGTCTCCATGTCGATCAGGTCGGCCTGATGCGCGCGCCGCAGCGCGGCCTTTTCGGCCGTTTCCGTGATCACGCGGTCGACCAGGAGCAGACGGCCCGACTTGACGGCGTCCGGCAGGTCGGCGACGAGAGCCTCGTCCACCGCGACTTCGTCCCCCGCGCCGTCGATCACGGAGCGCGGCGCGACCAGGTCGTTGCGCTTGAGGTCGGGGGCGAGGGCGCCGGCGAATCCGGCCGAGACCAGCACGCGCGGCCGGTGGCCGGCGGTCAGGTGCTCGGCGCCCCGGCGGGCCGAGGCGCGACCGACTCCGGAAACCACCACGGCCACGACTCGGCCTTCAAGCTCCCCCTCGGTCACGGTGAGCGCCCGAGCGTTGTACCGGCGGACGCGCTGAAGCCGATCGAGCAGATAACCGGCCTCGATCGACATGGCCATGACCACCCCGACGTCGGCCCGCTCCGGGCCGGGCGCGAGTCGCCGGGGTTCGGGCTCGCGCTCGGGGTCTGTGAAATCTCGGCTCAAAGGAACTGCCACCGGACCATTTTCAGGGTGTCGCCCAGCCGGCTGTTGACCCCCAGCGCGGCGGAGGTCTCGAAGCCGGAGTGCATCATGCAGTTCTCACACCGGGGGTCGTTGCCAGGGCCGTAGTTCTCCCACTCGGTCTTGTTGAGCAGGTCGTCGAAGGTCGGGTGATGGACGTCGGTGATCAGGTAGCACGGTCCCTTCCAACCCTTGATGTTGCGGGTCGGGTTGGCCCAGGCGGTGCAGGACAGCTCGCGTTTGCCCTGGAGGAACTCCAGGTAGATCGGCGACGAGTAGAACCGGTACTTGCGGAACATGGCCTCGGCGGCCTTGAACTTGGCCCGGATGTCGTCGCGAGTCATGAAGATCTCCTTCGAGTCCACGGCCGCGTAGCCGTAACCGGGGGAGATCAAGAAGCCGTCGACGTCGAGGTCCGTCAGGTGGGCGAAGAGCTGGTCGAGCTCCTGCATGTCGGTCTCGTGGAAGACCGTCGTATTCGTGCAGACGAGGTGCCCGGCCTCCTTGGCGGCCTTGATCCCGTCGATCGCCGCGTCGAAGACCCCTTCACGCTCGACGGCGACGTCGTGGTTCTCGCGCATGCCGTCGAGGTGGACGTTGAAGAAGAACCGCGAGTTCGGCTTGAACTCGGCGATCTTCTTGCGAATGAACATACCGTTGGTGCAGAGGTAGACGACCTTCTTGCGTTCGAGGATCTTGGCCGTCAGCTCGGCGATGCCGGGGTAGATCATCGGCTCGCCGCCGCAGATCGAGACGACCGGAGCGCCGCACTCATCGACCGCCGCGAGGCACTCGTCGACCGAGAGCTTCTGCTTGATCGTCTGGACGTACTCGCGGATTCGACCGCAGCCCGTGCAGGTCAGGTTGCAGGCGTGAAGCGGTTCGAGCATCAGGACCATGGGGAACTTCTTGGTCCTGGCGATCTTCTTCTTGGCCACGTAGCCGGCGATCCGGCTGCTCATCTCAAGCGGAAAACGCATCGTGCGACGACTCCTTTTATTCTGCGTGCGGCCGGGCGGTGCGAACTCGGAAGCGAACGCAGAGGAAAAACCTAACCACGGAGGACCCGGGGGACACGGAGGAAGAGAGAGGGGGTCGGAGAGAGGGGAGCGGGGGGAGAAAAGGGAAAGAACCAAACAATTCCTGATTGATCCCTCTCTTCACTCCTCACTCTTCTCATTCCTCCCTCCTCCGCGTCCTCCGTGGTTGCGTTTTCCGGTTCTCCACGTTCGTTGCAGACGAGATTCTCGAACGCCTCTCAGTCCAGCGGCTTCGGATCGGCCGGAATCCGGCTCGCCAGGGCGCCCGGCGCCAGGCCGCGCGACTGGGCGACGGCCTGGCTGTACCGCGAGATCGCCATCAGCGGGAAGTAGATCCGATAAAGGTGATACTTCAGATAGAAGACCTTGGGGAAACCGGTCCCCGTGTATTCGGGCTCGTCCCAGCTCCCGTCCTCAAGCTGGGTGTCGACGAGCCATTGGATTCCCCGGGCCGTCGGCTCGCTCGACGCGCGGCCGGCGGCGATCATGCCGAGCACCGCCCAGGCCGTCTGCGAGGCCGTCGGCGAGCCGGTCCCCTTGAGCGCCGGGTCGTCGTAGCTGCGACAGGTTTCGCCCCAGCCGCCGCATGGCTGCTGGACCGATTCGAGCCAGTCGGCCGCCCTCGCCAGGGCCGGCGAGTCCATGGGGACGTCGACCGTCTTAAGCCCCTGAAGGACCTGCCAGGTTCCATACACGTAATTGACGCCCCAGCGCCCGTACCAGCAGCCCTCGGGTTCTTGCGTCCTCCAGAGATAGTCGAGCCCTCGGGCGACGGCCGGGTGGCTCGCCTTGTGGCCGAGGGTCCCCAGCAGCTCGATGACCCGCGCGGTGATGTCGGCGCAGCTCGGGTCGAGCATCGCGTTGTGGTCGGCGAACGGGACCTTGGTGAGCACCTCGTTGTCGATGTCGGCGTCGAACGCCGCCCAGCCGCCGTCGCGGCTCTGCATCGCCAGCAGCCAGTCGACGCCCCGCTTCATCGCCCCGGCGACGCGGTCTCCCGCCGCGTCGGGCGACCGCAGCAGGGCCATCAAAACCATGGCGGTGTCGTCGATGTCGGGATAAAACCCGTTGGCGTACTGGAACGGCCAACCCGTCGGCTCGACGTTCGGACGACGGGCCTGCCAGTCGCCGCCGCGCCGCAGTTCCTTGTCGAGCAGCCAGGAGACGGCCCGCTCGATCGCCGGTTCGTCGGCCGGTTCGTCGGCGTCCGAGAGCGCGATGGTCGCGATCGCCGTATCCCAAACCGGCGAGACGCAAGGCTGCAACCGGGTCGCGTCCCCCTCGCGGATCTGAAGGTCGTCGAGGTGTCGCCAGGCCCACTCCATGCTCGTCGAATCGGGATCGTAACCCAGGCACTTGAGGGCGACGATCGTGTAGATCATCGGCGGAAAGATCGCGCCCAGGCCGTCCGAATCCTCGAAGTGTTCGAGCATCCAGCGGTGTGCGGCGGCGAGCCCGCGCTTCCGCCACGAAGTCGGGAGCCATCGGTCGGCCCACTTCAAGCCGCGATCCGCGGCCAGGAAGAACCGGCCCCACGAAACAAGCGGCTCGTTGCTCGAAGGCCGGCGGCGGGAACCGTTCAAGAACAGGTCGTCGATGCCTCGCCCGGGCTCGATTCGACGCACCGGCTTGAAGTGCGACATGATCGACAGCGGCACCACGATCGACCGCGTCCAGGCCGACATCGCGCTCAGGCTGAAATTGAGCCGCGACGGAATCAGAACCAGCTCGGGAGGGACGCTCGGGCAGTCGTCGTAAGTGATCTGGCCGAGCAGCGCCAGGTAGAACCGCGTAAAACTGTTGCAGGCCGCAGCGCCGCCGAGGTCGAGAATCACCTTCCGGGCCTTCGCCAGCGCCGGGTCGTCAGCCGAGTAGCCGACCAGCTTGAGCGCGAAGTAAGCCTTCACCGACGCGCTGATCTCGGCCGGACCGCCGGGGTAGATCGCCCAGCCCCCCTCGGGGAGCTGCTTGTCCAGCATGTAGCGGGCGCATCGCTTGCAGACCGGTTCATGCTCGCGTCCGAGAAACGCCAGGAGCAGAACATATTCGGATTCGAGGATCGTGTCCCCTTCCAGCTCGCCGATCCAGTGGCCGTCGTCCTGCTGGCGGGCCGAGAGCCAGCCTCGGGCGCGGTCGACGGCCGCTTCATAACCCTCGGCCCGCAGGGGATTTCGCCGCGCGGACGTCCTTGCGATATGATGCTCCATGGATGCCGGCGAAGCGCCTCCCTCCCTGTTGGCGGTCATGCGTTCTCGATCCTCGCGATGACAGGAAAATCGACATCGATCCCGAACCCGCGGGGCGGATTCTGGAACGTCCACCCCGAAGCGTGGTCATCCTATGCCGGTCGCCGAGAATCGATCAAGGTCAAACCCCGGCGAGATTTGCGACTTTCCCGCGATCACGAGGGAATCGCCGGACGGACAGTTCGCCCAGCTTATCTGGCCGATGTGTTCAACCGGGACGGGGCCTCGAAATCAGTCGCTGGTGAAGTTCGGCTCGATTCGGAACTCACGCAGCAACGGGATGGATCGGAGGGTCGCGACGATCCGCGTCGGGTCCTCGCCGGCCGGGATCGCGCCGTGGACTTCGACGACGTCGCCGTGAATCCGGACCCGGTCGACGTGGGCGTCGTCGCCGACGTGCCGGCGGATCTGGTAGGTCAGATAGGGCTCAAGGTCGTCGGCGCGCGCCTTGTCCTTGAGCGGGTTGGGATGGTTCTCGTCGGGCATCTGGAATTCCAGTTTGTCGATCACGTCGCGGACTCCGGGCGACTGTTCGACGGCTCGGTACGCCAGCATGGCCTCGAAGGCCGAAGGAACCTTGCCCGAGATCGTCACGACGCCGTCGCTTGATCCCACGGTGATCGGCGACGCCTTGAGCGCCGCGCGTCGCTCCAGCGCCCGGACCACGCGCTCGGTTACGGTGTTGCCGTCGCGGGCCGTCACGGAGCGCGTCGGGTCGGGGTTCGGCGCGGGCGCGTCGGCCGGTTTCTTGTCTTTGTCCTTCGCCTCGATCGGCGAGCCGATCATCGGCTCCGGGGGGGGCGGCGTCTCCGCGCGCTCGACGACCTGTAGCTGGCTGGAGATCTCCGCTCCGCCGAGGGCCGCTTGCACCTCCTGCTCGATCTCCCGTCGGTCCTTCTCGGTCGCGACGTCTCCAGTGAGGAACACCTGGCCGGCGGCGTCGATGATCAACCGCACCCGCCCCTTGACCGAATCATCGCCGGCCTGTCTCGCCCGAACGTTGGGCCGGGGGGCGGCGGCGACCTGCGGGGCGGGTCGGGTGTAACCGGGGGGGAAACTCAGGAGCGGCGGCTCGAACCCCCAGAACGGGTCGTCGAGGCGACCGAACAACGGGGGTGGATAGGCGAAATACGGGGCGGCCCCGACGCTCGACGCGAGCCCGGCCTGAGGACCGTAGTACGACTGCCGGAACGCCACCCGCTGGGCTTCGGCGGTATCGATCACAAGGTCGTCGTGGGGGACGAACCCGAGGTTGACGACCGTCTGAATCACGACGTCGTGAATCTGCTTCGTGCCGACCTTGCCCGAAAGGACGATCGCTCCCTTGCTGGGCGTCACCTGGATCTCGTACGGCGCGGTCGCCGGATTGGCGCGCAGGGCGTCCACGACGGCCTGCGCGTCGTTCGACTCCTGGCCCATCGCGGCGGCGGCGGGGGACGGAGACAGGGCGAGAAGACCGAGAACGGCGGGCGCGACGACGGAGAGCCGGATCATGGTTGCTCGCCCCTTCTCTGCGGACGCGGGGAGCGCGAAGCGATTACAGGTTCATCATAGGATTCCTCGAAGTCCAAGTCCATCAGCCGACGCGCGGCGAGGCGTCAGGATCGTGTCCGAATTCCCCCGCAGCCGTCGCGAATCGTGTTCAAGCTTCCCCACGCCTTGGCTTCGCGGGTTCGCCGGGATGATCCGCCACGGCCCAAGGCCGTAACGTCGGGTCAGAGATACTCGATCCGACCCGAGAGATCCTCGACGTCGTAGTAATCCCAGATGAGAAGAAGCCCTTGAATGATTTCGCCGATGTTGTAGGTGTCCTTCCGGCGATAGGCGATCCCGAAATGCGCCGCGCCCGCGGTATGCAGCCGAAGGAAGTCCTGATCTTGCGTGAAGACGACTCGCTTCTCGTTGAACGCATAGGCCAGGTGATCCACATCGGCCGCTCCAAGCATCCCCGCCTCCGGCGTCGTGGTGACGTCGACGCCTTCGCGCCTCAAGCCTTCCGCGATCGCCCGGGGGCAATGCTCATCCAGGTGAAAGCGAATCGTCCTGGGCATTCCGCCGTCGCGCCTTGTCGAAGATCGAGGGTTGACCCGCCCGGAGCGTCTCGACGAAAGCATCGCCTTCCTGAACGTCGGCTTCGATTTCCGCGCGATGATCGTAGTAGTATGCGAGGGCCGCGTGAACCTGGCCGAGTGTGATCGTGGGATGCTGCTCCACGATCGAGGTCGGGCTCATGCCCGCTTTTTCATACCAGATTGCGATCTGCTCGACCTTGATGCGATGACCGAGGATATGTGGCTTCCCACCGCAATAGCCCGCGCGGACTCCGATGTGCTCGGCCACGACCGGCAAGACGTCGGTCGGCTCGATCGGGACGTTCACGTCATGGGTCCTGGTGGGCGTATCCATGCTTCCAAATTCTATCTGACAACGCCCGGCTTCGTCATCAGGTAATCCACTTCGCCGACCGAAATCGGCGCGTGGATCTCTCCAGAGTGGGGAGCGGGGAGTTCACGCGTCGGTGCTCCGGACCTGAATCCAGCCTTACCCGCGCATTGGCTTCGCGGGTTCGCCGGGAAGACGCGCCGCCGCCGTCGTCAGCGGAGCTCGACGGGATCGATCGTCAACTTGCCCTGAACGCGGAGGATGGGCAGGAACGAGACGAAGGGGGAAACGCCTTCGAGGCTCGATTCGGACAGCTTGATGTGCGTGGCGTCGACGCTCGACTGGTCGAACGACGAATCCAGGGCCACCCATCGCTGGTTGACGTAGACCTCGTGCCACATGTGGAAGCCGAAGCCCTTGCTGGGGAACTTGGGATCGTCGACGAAGATCAGGCCGACGGCGACGCGCGACGGGATGCCCTGCGACCGGGACATGGCCGCGGCCAGGACCGAGTGCTCGGTGCAGTCGCCGGTCAGGTTGAGCGCGGCTTCGCTGGCCGGCGCGAAGGTCGTCTCGAAGTTGCTCCGCATGTTGTCGAAGACCCAGTGATTGATCTTCACGGCCTTGTCCCACGGATCGACGGCGGAGCCCACGGCGCGTTGCGCAAGCCGCTTGACGCGGTCGTGGTCGCTGGTGATGATCCCGTTGGGACGGAGGAACTCGGGGTCGACGGTCGGCGAGCCGGCCGCGCCGTCGTTGGGGCCGGCCGTCTGCACGATCAGCGCGGCCGACTTGCCGTCGCCGGCCGGTTGCAGGGTCTGTCGCGCGTCGTTCGGGAAGACGTCGGCGGGGTCGCCGTCCTTGAGCGTAAGCTGATACTTCACGTACTTCGTCTGGTAGGGATTGGTGATGACCCGGGCGACCTTGATGATCGTGTTGCGGATCTGGTCGTAGTTGACCGACCGCTTCAACGGGCCGTCGGCCTTGGCGCCCGCCTCGGTCGTCCGGTAGGTCGTCATGCCCCCCAGCAGGTCGACGTCCTGCTTGAGCACCTGACCGGTCGCGTCGACCCACAGCACGGAACTCAACTCGGGGCGAGGCTTGCCGTCGAGCGTGGCGAGCTGGTCGACCTTCAAGAGCGGCCGCTTGGCGCCGTCGCCCAGTAGGGTGTCGACCGTCTCGCCGGCTTTCAGTTCGACGTCGACGATCCGGTTGAGGTCGGGGATGTACATCTTGAGCTTGCGGCTCTCGCCCTTGGTCATGGGCTTGCGCGCCATGCTCTGCTCGGCGGCGTAGGGGCCCCGGACGTCGCTCCCCCAGGGGATGATCTGCTCCTGATGCTGCTGCGTCCCTTCCATGATCAGCTTCATCTGGCCCTTGACGACGTCGCCGTAGACCCGGATCTCGTTGTCGCTGGTGAGCGTCCGCGTGTCGAGCCGCAGAACCTCGCCTTCGAGGGTCTCGATCGTCCCGTAAGTCATCTTCTGGACCACGACGTCGTCGCCGCGGCGGAATTTCAACACGGTGTCGACCCGCACGTTGTTCAGCGGCCTCCCCTTCTCGGAGACCTTGACGATGAACGTGTGGATGTGACCGACCTTGTTGCCGGCGAGGAAGACCGCGTCCCAGGAGTCTTGCGCCCGAGCGGCCGTCGAGCCCGTCAGCAAGGCGACGGCTAGCGGGACGACGACGCCCAGAAGCCGGAGGAGGCGGAACCTGTCCATGGCGAGACCCTTTCCAGAGCTGGTCGCGGACGCGAGGGCGGCCGATTTGATGCGAGGGCCGTCGAGCCGGCCGACTCCCCTCAACTATTGTCGAAAGCTCGGGGCGGCTCAAGCTCAACTGCCGAGCCCCTCGGGATCGAGTGTGGCAAAACCTCCCGGCGGCCGTCGGGATCGAGGATCCGACCGTACAAGCTCGAAGCGGCAGCGAGTGAATCCTCCAGGCGTGCGGCGCGGGGGATTCACTCGCGGGCGCTTCGAGCTTGTATTCCGCTTTCCGTTCGCCTTGGTTCTGCACGTTCGACAGCAAGATTCGCCACGCCAGGAAGCCATCCCAACGCCGCATCGATCTCGGCCTTGACCGAAGTCGGGGGATTCCTTATCGTTCGCGAAGAGATCGACACGGTGCGGTTCGACGTCCGCGTGACGAGGCATGGAAGCCCTTGATCACGCGGCCCTTGTCGGTCGGCCGGACGTTTCCCCGCTTCGATTTACGACTTGCGTGGACTGACCCAGGGATGGAACCCTTGTCGAGCGATCGTACGCGGATTCTGGTGCTCAATTACAACGGGCGGGGGCTGCTCGACGAGTGCCTTCCCTCGGTGCTCGAGGCCGCGCGTCGGACTCCGGGGGGCTGCGGCGTCGTCGTCGTCGACAACGACTCGACCGACGGCTCGCGCGAATGGCTCGCCGCGGACTGGCCGCAAGTCCGGGTGATCCGCCGGCCCAACCTCGGGCTCGCGTCGTTCAACACGGTCCTCGCCGAGCTGGACGAACCGATCGTCCTGCTGCTCAACAACGACGTCAAGCTCGCCCCCGACGCCGTCGCCCCGTTGCTCGACGTCTTCGACCTTCACGCCGACGCCGTGTTCTCCGCCCCTCAGTGCTGGACCTTCGACGGCACGCTCTACGAGGGGATGCGGACGCGCGTTCGGTCGCGATTCGGGCTCGTCCAGGGGATGTCGCGCGTACCCGGTCATGAAGCGATCGTCGACCGCCCCGACCTGACGGCCGCGGCGGGTCCGGTCCTGGCGGTCGACCGCGTCAAGTTCCTTGCGCTCGGCGGCTACGACGCCCTGTTCCACCCCGGCCGGATCGAGGACCTCGACCTGGGCTTTCGAGCCTGGATGGCCGGCGGACGAGGCTATTACGTCCCCGAGTCGACGGCCTATCACAAGGGTTTCGGCACGTTCGCCCCGGTGCTCGGCGACGACCGCTGCGACGGCCTGGCGATTCGGAATACGTTGATCTTCGCCTGGAAGAACCTCCGGGGCCCCCGGCTGATCCGCCATGGCTGCTGGCTGCCGATCCGCCTGGCCGGCTCGCTGATTCGCGGCCGCTGGGCGTTTCCAAGGGCGTTCTTCGAGGCCCTCGGGCGGGCCCGCGCGATCGTCGCCGCGCGACGCGCGCAGCACCTCGGGCAGGTGGGTTGGGTCGAGCGGCAAGAGGCGTTTTTCCGCCGATTCGAGTGGTGAAGGGAAGGGACCGCCCGCGCGTCGCGAAGGAATCACGAGCGCGGCCGGTTGGTTCAAGGACTGTGCGACGGCCCCGCAGGGAGGCGAGGGATGGCTGCTCCGACGCTCGACCTGGTGATCGACGCCCGCCCGCGCGGGCCTCGCGGCCTGCTCGCCGCCGAGGTCGTGCTCGGCCGCTCGGTCCTGGTCCGACTCATCGATCAGGCCGTCGAACTCACCGGCCCCGGCCGGACGATCGCCGTCCTCGCGCGGGACGACGACCGCGACGAGCTCGAAGCCCTGCTGGCCGACTTGGGGATCGAACGGGTCGCATTCCAGTCCGAGCCTCCATCGGCCCAAGCGCGCGTGCTTCGGACCGATCGGCTGTACGACGGGCGACGCCTGCGTCGCAAGCTGATCCAGGGCGAGCGTCCCGAAACCGCCGCGATCTGGCGGCTCGACCGCCCCGAATCGCTGGCCGCCGCCGAACAAGAGCTGACCCGCCGCCTGACCTATCAGCCGCTGGGCCGGTACTGGGCGTTCCCGATCGCCGAACGGCTGGCCGCCGCTCTGGCGCCCACGCGCGTCCGTCCCAACGCGGTGACGCTCGCCGCCGCCGCGCTCATGCTCGGGGGCGCGGCGGTCGTGGGGTGCGGAGGGTCCGGCTGGATCGGCCGGACGACCGCGGCCGCGGCGTTCGCGCTAGCGCTGGTCCTCGACACCGCCGACGGCAGGCTCGCCCGCCTTCAGGGGACCTGCTCGGCATTCGGCCAGTGGCTCGACCAGGTGCTCGACGAGCTTGCCGACCTCGCGCTCCACGGCGCGATCGCCTGGGCGACGTTCCGGTCGACCGGCGCCCCCTTCTGGCTCGTCCTGGGCGTCCTCTTCGCGTCGGGCAAGTATCTGTTCCTCGTTCAGTCGCTCACCGGGGCCGAGATGGAAGCGAAGGCCGAGGCGAAGCCGACGGCGCCTCGAAACGCGAAGCCGCGGCTGCGCGGCCTCCTCGCGGCGATGGGCCATGCCGATCTCCGCTGGCACCTCTGGATCGTCCTCGCGGTCGTCGGTCGGCTCGATCTGGCGCTCGCCTCCTACGCGGTCTACTTCCCGCTTCGAGCCGTCGCCGGGATCGCGCGGAAGGGGGCGGCTTATGCCTGACCCCAGGATCACGGCGTTGATCGTCGCCCGCAACGAGGAGCGCAACCTGCCCGGCTGTCTCGACTCGGTCCGGTTCGCGCGCGAGCGGATCGTGGTCGTCGACGCCGCCAGCGACGACGACACGCTCGCCGTCGCCCGCCGATTCGCCGAGACCGTCGTCGTCCGCCCGTTCGACGACTTCGCCTCCCAGCGCAACGCCGGCCTGGCGCGCGCGTCGGGCGACTGGGTCCTCTCGATCGACGCCGACGAACGCGCCACGCCCGACCTCGCCGACGAGATCCATCAGACGCTGGGCGACCCGGACAACACGCACTCCGGCTTTCGCATCCCGATCCGCAGCGAGATCCTCGGCCGGCCGTTCGGCTACTCGGGAACTCAGCAAGACTTGCCGATGCGTCTCTTTCGTCGAGGATGCGGAAGCTGGACCGGTCAGGTCCACGAGACGGTTCGGCTGGACGGCTCGATCGGTCGAATGCGACACCCGCTCGAACACCGGACGATCCCCGACGTCCGCGTCTTCCTCCGCAAGATCGACCAGTACACGACGCTTGAGGCCCACGACCTGTACCAGTCGGGCGACCGCTGTCGAACCCGCGACCTGACGCTCAGGCCGCTCTGGCTCTTCATGAAGCTTTACCTCTACAAGCAAGGCTTCCGCGACGGCCTTGAGGGCCTGATGTTCTGCGCCCTCTCCGGCGTGTCGCTCGCCGTGCGCACCTGGAAGCTTCGCGAACTCGAGCAGTCCGCGGGGCGAGAATTGATCCGGGAGGGCGAGGCTCCCGAATTGCATGCAAGCCGTAGAAACCCGGCGATCGACCACCTGGAGGCCGCGTCATGATTTCGGCTCATGAGACGGAGGTCACGTTCCGGTTTGACGCCCTCCACTGGCGGTTCAAGGCGACGGTCGACGCCGAGGACTACCGCCTCAAGGGGATTCGAAACGCCCTCGGCCCGGTCGACGGGTTGAGGATTCTCGACCTCGGCTGCGGCAAGGGCCGGTTCGCCCGCGCGCTTCAGGCCGAGGGCGCCGTGACGACTGGGCTCGACCTGTCCACGGCGATGCTCTCCGAAGCGGTCGGCGTCGACCGCGTCCGGGGAAGCGCCCGCAGCCTGCCGTTCCGATCGGGAGGCTTCGACGCCGTGCTCGCCGTCGAAGTGTTCGAGCACCTCGACCCGACGACCTGGAGCGCGACGCTCCGCGAGGCCCGGCGCGTCCTGGCGCCCCGGGGGACGGTGGTGGTCGTCGACAAGAGCCTGGCTTCGTGGAACGCGCAACGGCCGTGGCTGCCGAGCTTCTTGATGAAGCGGATCGACGAGCGCCGGGGGCGGTGGATGTACCCGCCCGACGGCCCGGTCCGCGAGCGCTGGTTCTGGCCGAACACGCTCCGCAAGGAGATGCGGATGTATTTCGACGACGTTCGGATCGTCCATTTGCTCTCCCCCGCGGAGGAGGACCGAACGCTGTTTCGGAAGCTGCCGATGGCCCGCCTGATGACCTTGTGGTCGGCCCGGGCCGGCGGAGGCGCCGATGTCTGAACTCTCGGGGTCGACCCTGCCCCCCCTGCCCCTGGTGCTCTGGAAGACGCCGCCCGGCCTGGAGTTGATCCTGGCTCAGGAAGGCGTGCCGTTCGAGATCGCGCGCGACCCCCATCCGCTCGCGTTCCGGGTGGGGCGGTTCGTGCTCTACGACGGCCGGGCCGAGTCGGCCTCCGCGCTCCGGGGTCTACTTACGCATGAGCATGTGGCGATCGACGTCGACGGCCTTCGCGGCGGCGAGTCGGTCGACCCGTTCGAGGCGCTCGTGGACGACCGCGAGGTCCGGGCGACCTGGGACGTGCGCGGCTGCGAGCTTCGCGAGCGGGTGGCCCGACGGCCCAAGGCCTGGATTCGTCGTCGCCTGGTCGCGGCCCTGCGGAACGCGGTCGCGGCCCAAGGGGGCGTCTGGATGCGGCTGGCTTCGTTCCCTCATCCGTTCCGCTCGGCCTTCAACCTGCGGGTCGACCTCGACGAACCGGCGGCCGACGACTATCACCGATTCGGCATGGCGCGGAACCTGCTCGCCGACTGCTGCACGCACTTCGTGAGCACCAAGGCCTACCAGGACGAGCCCGAAGTGCTGAGCGACCTGCGACGGTACGACACGCAGTCGCACGGCCATTATCATTACGTCTACCGCGACGGCGAAGCCAACCGCAAGAACCTCCTAAGGGCCGAGCGGATCTTGAACCGGAACGGCTTCGACGTCGAAGGCTTCGCCGCGCCCCACGGCCGCTGGAACGCCGCGCTCGACGACGCGCTGGAATCGATGGGCTATCTGTACTCGTCCGACTTCCGGATCGGCTACGACGACCTGCCGTTCTTCCCCTGGAAGAACGGGCGGTTCTCGCGGGTGCTCCAGGTCCCGGTCCACCCGATCTGCGAGGGGCTGTTCATGGACGCCGGCGTCTCCGACGCCCGATTCATCGGCGATTACCTGGCGAGCGTGGTCAAGGAGAAGATCGCCGCCGGCGAGCCCGCGTTCGTCTACGGCCACCCCGAGCGCAGGCTGGGCCGGATGCCCGAGGTGATGTTCGCCCTGGCCCGAACGCTCAAGTCGCGCCCCCTGGTCTGGCGGACGACGCTCACGGAAATGGCCCGATGGTGGCGGTGGCGGGCCGATCGCAAGTGGCTGGTCATCGCGCGGGAAGGGGGCCGATTCGACGTCCAGTTCGACGAATGGTCGGCCGAGTATCCGCTCGCCCTGGAAATCGACCGCGCCGGTTTCCGGTGCTCGATCCCGATCACGAGCGCGCGGACGGTCCTGAATCTCCAGCACCTCGTTTATGAAAGGCGAAGCGAGCCGGTGGACCGCGTGGTCCGCCCCCCCGCGATCGATCGTCGGCCGTCGTCGTTCAGGCAGATGGTCCGCGAGGCGATCGACTGGGAGACCGAGACGCCGATCGACGAGTTGACCGGCGGGACGCTCGCGGTTCGGGTGAAGAAGAGTCTCCGGTGGTGGAAGCGACGACGTACGGGGACCCACTCATGAGCGGTCGTCCGACCGAGGCCGCCGATTCCGAACTGACGGCGGCGGCCTGGCTGGCCTCGCGATCGCAAGGTCCGTTCCCGGCCGGCTCGGTGTACTTCCACGCCCCGTGCTCTGCGTTTCAATCGCCGGGGGGGGGCGAGAACCAGCTCGTGCAGACCGGCCGCGGCCTCGAAGCGCTCGACGTCCCGGTCCGGCTGTTCTCGGGATGGACCGATCGCATTCCGCAGGCCCGGGCGCTCCACCTGTTCGGGATGTCGCGCGAGGGGCTCGAACTGGCGACGATCGCGAAGTCGCAGCGCGTGCCGGTCGTCGTCTCGCCGATCTGCTGGTACGAGCCGCGCGCCCTCTGGGCGCTCGAACCGACCGCGCGACGGAAACTCGCCGCGATGGGGGGCTGGTCGATCCGCCGCGCCGCGCCCGTCTGGCCGAGCTGGCGGCGGACGCTCCTCCATCTGGCCGACCGCATCCTGCCGAACTCGACCGCCGAGGCCGACCAGCTCGCCCGGCTGTTCGGCGTCGACCGCGCGCGATTCACGGTGACGCCCAACGGGGTCTCGCCGGCCTTCGGCTGGGCGTCTCCGAAGGTCTTCCACGAGCAGATCGGCGACTTCGACTTCGTTCTGTTCGTCGGTCGGATCGAGCCGCGTAAGAATCCGCTCGGCCTCATTCGCGCGGCGCGAAGCCTGGGCCTGCCGCTGGTGGTCGTGGGGGACGCGCCGAGCCGATTCGAGGAATACGAGCGGCTCTGCCGACGCGAGGGGGGCGACCGCGTGGTCTGGATCGGGGGCCGCGAGCATCACGACCCGCTCTTGATCTCGGCGTATGCGGCGGCCCGCGTCTTCGCGCTTTGCAGTTGGTTTGAGACGCCGGGACTGGCGGCGCTGGAGGCCGCGCTGGCCGGAGCGGCGGTGGTCGTCACGCCGTTCGGCTCGACCCGCGAGTATTTCGGCGGCCAGGCGATCTACGCCCGACCGAACCGGCCCCGGGAAATCAACGCCGCGCTGGCGAGGGCCTGGCGAGAAGGGCCGTCTTCTGGGCTTGCGGCCCACATCGCTTCGAACTACCTTTGGGACCAAGTCGCTCGAACCACGGCGGAGGTGTATGAGCAGGTCGCCGACTGACCTCAAGCCTGTGACCACGGGACGCTATCGCTACAGCAAGTGGCGATGGAGAGTCCTCGTCCGCGCGGTCGACGCCGCGGGGGGCCTCGCCGCGCCGATCTGGCGACGGCTGCGGCCCGCCCGATCCGTCGAGTCGCCCCGGCGCATCCTGATCGTGCAGCTCGACCACCTGGGCGACGCGGTCCTGACCGCCCCCCTGATCGCCCAGCTTCAGGAGGCGTACCCCGAGGCGGCGATCGACGTCCTGGCGTCGCCGAGCAATCACGAGGTCTTCGAGTCGAACCGCAACGTCGACCGGGTCCGGATCGCCGAGCGCACCTGGTTCGAGCGGACCCCCGGCCGGCGCGGCCTGCTCCGCGAAGTCTGGCGGCTGGGCCGATCTCTGCGGGGGGAAGGCTACGATCTCGGGATCGACGTCCGAGGCGACGTGCTCTCGATCCTCGTGCTCGCCCTGGGGGGCGTCGCGCGACGGGTCGGCTTCGCGATGGGAGGAGGCGCGTTCCTGCTGACCGACGTCGCCGAATGGACGGCCGGCCGACACGAAGTCCTCTCGCGCCTGGCGCTGCTCGAACCCCTGGGGATCGAGCCCGACGCCACCGCCCGCGCCGCCGTCCACATCCAGGACGAGGACCGGATGTTCATCGCCGCCAGGCTCCTCGAAACCTGGCCCCGACGCGCCCCGGCCGGACGTCGCCACGAGGCCCCGGTCCATTCAACCGCCCGTCGCGAACTCGACGACTGGCGCGGGGCCCCCTTGACGACGGGCCGTCACGAAAAGCCGAGGGGCGACGGCGCGGACGGCTGGCTGCACGCCGAGCGATTCAATCCCCAGCCGCCGCTGCTGGCCGTCCATCTGGGCGCCGGAACTTCAGCCAAGCGGTGGCCCAAGAACCACTGGAAGACGCTCCTCGAACGGTTCCTCGCGGACGGCTGGCGGATCACGATCGTCGGCGGCCCGGAAGATCCTCCGCTCTCGCGGGCGCTGACGCCTCACGAACGGCTGGTCGACTGGTCGGGGCGACTCAGCGTCACCCAGACCACGGCCCTGCTCGAACGGGCCGACCTGTTCATCGGCGCCGATTCCGGCCCCGCGCACCTGGCGGCGTCGGCCGGCGTCGCGTCGGTCATCCTCTTCAGCGGCCCCAACAACCCGGTGCAATGGCGGCCCTGGTCGAAGCACTCCCTCGTCCTTCGCAAACGCGTCCCTTGCAGCCCCTGCCACCAAAAAACGTGCCCGCTGGC
>CALCIC010000006.1 GCA_937907405.1 uncultured Isosphaeraceae bacterium
GGATCGCCGAGCGGTCCTCCGGGCTGCTCTTGCTCAACAGGTCGACCCGCGCGGTGAGGTCGCGCTTGGCGCTGAGCGCGCCCTCGTTGTAGAGCATCACCGTCTGGCCGAGCTGGAGCCGGTCGCCGGTGCGCAGCGGCGCCTGATCGACGAGGTGGCCGTTGACGAACGTACCGTTCGCCGAGCCCAGGTCGACGATCCGGTACACCTCGTCGTCAAGGCGGATCTCGGCGTGTCGGCGCGAGATCTCGGTGTCGTGGAGCCGGATCGCGTTCGAGTTGTCGCGGCCCAGCGGGACGGGGCTCGACTTGAACTCGAATCGCTTACCCTGATCGGCCCCTTGAATCACGAACAAGGAGGCCACGGGGCTTCATCTCCTCGGCGCGTGCGCGGTACGTCCAGGAAAGCATCCATCTCCGACCCGACCCAACCTAACTCATGCCGCCCCCACCGTCAACCAGCCGCGCGATCCGGCGATCCGGCTTAAATCTGAGGGGTGAACAGGATGATGTCGACGCGACGCGAGGGAAGCGGCTCGCCGGCGGTCTCGTTCTCGCCCAACCGAGGGGGGCGGCCGCCGAAGCCGACCGCCGCGACCTTGCGCTTCTTGAACCAGCCGGCCGAGTTGATTCCGTGGACGTCGACCAGGTACTTGCTGACGGCGTCGGCCTGTTCCTGGGTCAGGGCCTCGGCCAGGTCGGAGTCGACCTCGTGGTCGGTGAACGCCGCGATGACCACCTTGGATCGCGACTGGCTCGACTTGTTGAACCACCGGGCGACCTCGTCGAGCCGGGTCTTGCCCGTCGGCGTCAGCAAGGCGCGGTCGGGCTCGAACAGCTCCTCGGCCCGGAGCGACCGACTGACCCGCCGCGCCCCGGGATGATAGAGCACCCGGTCCCGTTCCAGGTAGGCTCGGGCGTCGAAGTACCGGGACAGCGGCCAGGTCTGCTTGAGGGCCGTCAGGTTGTCTTCCATCGCCTCGACGGTCCTGTCGCCGCGGTTGGTCAGCGAGACGAGGTTGTCGTAGACCGAATCGTCTTGGATCAAGCGGCCCAGGCTCCCCTTGCCCTCGCGGACCTGGCCGGCGATGGCCGCGACCTGTTCAAGCCCCTGTTGGGCGGCCTTGGCCGTGCGGTCGATCTCGCGGAGCGAGGCCCCCGCCTGCTCGATCAGATCGGCCAGGTCGACCGGCGACTCCGACCGGATCATCCCCCCGTCGGCGACCGGCTCGGCGTCGGCCTCGCCCGGCTTGAGGTCGACCACGCGGGCGCCGATCATCCCCTCGGCGATGATTCGGGCGGTCGTGTCGACGCGGACCAGGTGATGGAGCCGCGCGTCGACTCGGAGCACCAGCTCGACCGGCTCGCCCGGATTCCTCGGCGGCGCGACGGCCTCGACCACCCCGGCGTCCACCCCCTGGAACCGCACGCGGTGCCCGGCCTCGACCCCCACGACGGTCGGGAACCGGGCCCGGACGTGGAACGTCGGCTGAACCTGCCACCGTCGGTTCGCCACCTGGAACAGTCCGAACGCCCCCAGCGCCAGCACCACCACGGCGAATCCGGCGTTCGCCAGCAGCCGCCATCGTCCCATCGCGCGCATCATCGAGACCACCTCCCGGCGCCAGCCCGGCAAGGTCAAGGCGCCCCGATCGGAACGCCGGCCTGCTCCCCGCATCTTCCTCATCATTCTCTTCGTCGCGAGTTTTCGCAAGTTGAGTCGAAACCGCCGAGCTCGATCGATTCCACCGAATTATTCGTCGTGAGGGGGCGTCGCGGCTCCGTTGTCGCGTTATCGGCAGGCTGCTAGATTGAAACAGGTGCGGCTCTAAGGCGCGACGAATGCGTAATCGAATCGACTAATCGGAGCAACTTCCAATGAAATCGCGATCCTGGTCGGCGGCCGCCGCGGCCCTGTGCTTCTTGACGCTCGCAGCGCCTTCGGCGCAAGCCCAATGGGGTTTTCCCGGGGGATTCGGCGAATTCGGTTGGGGCGGCTGGGGAGGCGGAGTCGGTACGGTCGAGGGCGAACTCGCGCGCGGCATGGGTATGTTCGCGATGGGCCTCGGGCAATACAACAAGCATACGGCGATCGCCGATTCAATCAACGTCGACACCGTCAAACGGTGGAACCAGTTCATGCACGACGCTCAGATGGAGACCAATCGGCGGCGGCGCGAACAGTTGACTAACGATCGCAAGCGGACCGTCGAGGCCGTCGCGGCGACTCAACGACGGCTGCGCGACAACCCCGAACCCCGTGACATCCTCCAGGGAGACGCGCTCAACGTCGCGCTCGACGAAATCACCGATCCCAGGGTGTACTACCGCGTCCTTCCGGCGGCCAAGGAGCGAGTCGGCGGCGGGAACATCCGGGCCATCCCGTTCCGTTACGGCTCCGCGGCCATCACCGTGGGCCTCCACCAGCTCGCCGCCGAGGCCGTTCCGCCCCCGCTTCGGACGCCTGAATTCGAGGCGGATCGTGAAGCCCTCAAGCGGTTGGACGGGGAGATCACCCGGCAGATCGCGGCGGACCAGGAGCCCGATCCCGAGACCGTCAAGCAACTGCTCGCGGCCATCTACGCGGCCGAGGACAAGGCGGCCAAGTCGTTGAGGCCCAACAGCCTGGAAAGCAAGCAGGCCGACCGTTACCTGAAGGCGCTCCACGGCCTGGTCGTCATGCTCAAAACCCCGAAGCTCGACGGATACCTCGAAGGGGTCGAGAAGAGAAACGACGCATCCGTGGGCGAGTTGCTTAACTTCATGACCTCGTTCAACCTCCGGTTCGGACCCGCCGTCACGCCGCCGCAGCGCAAGGCCTACACCGAGCTTTATCCTCAACTCGCGAAGCTGCGCGACGAGTCCGCGAAGGCCATGGCCGGCTCGACTCCGACGCAACCCGCCGCCGCCTCCGCCCTCGAGGACTTCTTCTCGACGATGACCTACGACGATCTCCAGAAGAAGGCGCCCAAGCCCTGATACGGCGCCCGTCGGGTGATGCGCCCTCCAAGCCCGAAGCGCAAGCCAGTGCATATCCGGATAGCTGATTGGAAACGCACTCGCTTGCGCTTCGGGCTTGGATTCGATCTCCGCGTCGTCGACGCCGGTCTGTTGATCAAGGCTCCGGCCAACCGAGATGGCGGTGGAGGAACTGGAACGTCTCGACGCCGTGAATGGTGTGCGGGCCGACGAACCAACCCAGCTCGCAGCGATCCTTGAGGCCGAGCCGGGCCTCGTAGAGGAAGCGGACCTTGGCGAACTCGTAACCAACGGCCTCGTCGGGGGCGACCGTGTCGAAGTGGCCGCGCTCGACCATGAACGGCCGAGGGGCGATCAGCGCGGCCATCTCGGCGTAGTTGAACGTGCTTCCGAGGTCCCACTCGAAGATCTCGTATTCATTCGTCCAGACGTAGCTGTACGGGCTGCGGGTCGAGGCGTTCTTCCAGACCCACTCGTTGAAGTCGGCCGAACAGATCGACAGGCAGTAGTTCGACACCAGCGGCGGAATCCGCATCGCCGACTTGCCGCCGTAGCTCAGGCCGTAAAACGCGATCCGGGCCGGGTCCACGAACGGCTGGGCCTTCAGCCAATCGGTGATCTGCTGGTGCTGCGGGACGATCACCGAGAACAGCGTTTTCCCGAGCGGGTTCGCCTTGCGCTGGAGGGTGCGGAACCGATCGTGGCCGATGTAAAGGTTCTGGGGCGCGAACGTCACGAACCCGCGCTCGGCGAGCCGGATCGCATACTGGTTGTACGACTTGTTGTTCACCCTGGGATCGGCCACGTCGTTCGGCCGCCCTTCCAGCCCGTGCTGGCAAACGACCACCGGCCGGCGATCGC
>CALCIC010000007.1 GCA_937907405.1 uncultured Isosphaeraceae bacterium
CGTCACGTCGCGGGGCGAAGGAGTCTAGGAGGTCGAGGCGTCCTGCCCGCTCGACCGGCTGGCCGAGACCGTCGGGATCGAGATCCCCGAGACCGACGCCGAGACGACCGGCGGCCTGATCCTCGACCTCCTGGGCCGGCTCGCCCACCCCGGCGATTACGTCGACCTGAGCGGCCACCGGCTCACCGTCGTCCGGGCCGACCCCAACCGCATCCGCATGATCCGGATCGAGCCCCTCAAGGGCGACGGCGCCGTCGTAGCGTGACCGGGGGCCGAAGCCCCCTCGTCGGTTCGATCGCGCCCCGCGCTGTCCGATCGGCTATACTCAACCCGTAGCGACTCGCGGGATTCCCGGTCCCTCCCCCCGGCTCGCCGTAACGAGCCCACCCTCTTCCCGGCCGACGCGGGTCCGTTCGAGGCCGTCGCACCATGCGCGTTTCTTTGTTCATTACATGCTTCAATGATACGTTGTTCCCGGGGACGGGCAAGGCCGTCGTCGGCCTGCTCGAACGGTTGGGCTGCTCGGTCGACTTCCCGATGGACCAGACGTGTTGCGGCCAGATGCACTACAACACCGGCTACCATCGCGAGGCGATCCCGCTGATCCGCCGTTTCGTCGAGGTCTTTCGCGACTCCGAGGCCGTCGTCTCGCCGTCGGCGTCGTGCGTCGGCATGATCCACGACGTCTACCCCAAGGTGGCCGCCGAACTCGGCGATGAGAAACTTCAGCGCGAGGTCGCGGCCTTGATCCCGCGCGTCTTCGAGCTGACGACGTTCCTGGTCCATGAGCTGAAGCGCGAGGACGTGGGGGCGTATTTCCCGCACCGGGTGACGTACCATCCGACCTGCCACTCGCTGCGGGTGCTTCGGATCGGCGACGCGCCGTACCGGCTGCTCCGCAAGGTGCGGGGGATCGACCTGGTCGAACTGCCCAGCGCCGAGGAGTGCTGCGGGTTCGGCGGCACGTTCGCCGTCAAGAACGCCGATACGTCGATCGCGATGCTCTCCGACAAGATCCGCTGCGTGCTCGACACAGGGGCGGAATACTGCGTCTCCGCCGACAACTCGTGCCTCATGCACATCGGCGGCGGCATGCACCGCCAGCGCGCCGGAGTCAATCCGATCCACATCGCCGAGATCCTCGCCACGACGGAGCAGGGGATGGAACCCGACGGCATCGCCGCCGCCGCCGCGACCGCCGAAAGGACCGAACGCTCATGAACCGGCGCTTCCCCAAGACCAACGCCGAACTGATGTCGCGCGACGTCGACCCGCTGCCGACGCACCGGCCGGCGTTCCCGTTCCAGGACGCCGCGCGGCTGTCGCTGGGCGATTCGCAGCTTCGCCACAACATGGGCAAGGCCACGACCACCATCCGCGCCAAGCGGGCCAGGGCCGTCGAGGAGATGCCCGACTGGGAAGCGCTCCGCGAGGCCGGCCGGGCGATCAAGGAGCGCACGCTCCGCCATCTCGACCATTATCTGGTCATGCTGGAAGCCGCGGTGACGCGCGCCGGCGGGCACGTCCACTGGGCGTCAGACGCCGCCGAAGCCAACCAGATCATCACCGGACTGGTCAAGGCCCGGGGCGCGACCGAAGTGGTCAAGATCAAGTCGCTGACCACTGACGAACTGGGTCTGAACGAGGCCCTCGCCGAGGTCGGCGTGACGGCTTACGAAACCGATCTCGCCGAGCTGATCATCCAGCTCGCCGGCGAGCGGTCGTCGCACATCCTGGTCCCCGCGATCCACAAGAACCGCGCCGAGATCCGCGAACTGTTCCGGCGCCGGCTCGAAAACACCGAGGGCCTGACCGACGAGCCCCGCGACCTCGCCGGCGCCGCCCGGACGCATCTGCGGAAGAAGTTCCTCAACGTCCCGGTCGCGATCAGCGGCGCGAATTTCGGCGTGGCGGAGAGCGGCGCCATTTGCATCGTCGAGTCCGAGGGCAACGGCCGGATGTGCCTGACCCTCCCGCGCGTCCTGATCTCGGTCATGGGAATCGAGAAGACGGTACCGACCTGGCGCGACCTGGAGGTCTACCTCCAGCTTTTGCCACGTTCGAGCACCGCCGAGCGAATGAACCCCTACACGTCGTTCTGGACGGGCGTCGCCCCCGACGGCGACGGCCCCGACGAGTTCCATCTGGTGCTGCTGGACAACGGCCGAACCCAGGTGCTGACCGACGAGGTCGGCCGACAGGCGCTCTATTGCATCCGCTGCTCGGCATGCCTGAACATCTGCCCTGTCTACGAGCGTACGGGGGGGCACGCGTACAACTCGGTGTATCCGGGGCCGATCGGCGCGATCCTGACGCCGCAGCTCGTCGGGGTCGAGAACGCCGGCTCCCTGCCTTACGCCTCGTCGCTCTGCGGCGCCTGCTACGACGTCTGCCCGGTGAAGATCAACATCCCCGA
>CALCIC010000008.1 GCA_937907405.1 uncultured Isosphaeraceae bacterium
AAATCGCCGTCGTCGTCGAAGATCGCCAGGCGCGCGTCGGCCCGGTTCAACGCATGATAGATGAGGCCGCCTTCGGCGGCGCGCGGAGGTCGACTCATGCCTCCAGCGTAGGAGACGAGCCGAAGGATGTCAAGAAAGGTTCCTGACCCCTTTTTTGCCGGTCGCTTGTTTGGCGCGCGGGCCGCGTGGTATTCTATCTCGTCGGGCGTTTTCGGGTTGGATCCGTCGTGAATGGGTTTCGACGGCGCGCCGGCCCTTGCCCGTGTTCCGCTTGCCGGAACCTCCAGCCGATCGGGGGGCCGATGCGACCGAGGGAACCGCATTTTCCACGCGCGACGTCGCGTCGCGCGTTCCTTCAGAACGCCGGGGGGGGCTTCGGCGCGCTGGCCCTGAGCTGGCTCCTGGAACAGGAAAGGGCGCGGGCCGAGGTCGCCTCAAGTCAGCCCCACGCGCCGAAGCCTCCGCATTTTCCGGCGAAGGCCCAGCGCGTCATCTACCTGTTCATGCACGGCGGGCCGAGCCACCTTGAGACGTTCGACCCCAAGTCCGAGTTGCAGCGGCTCGCCGGCCAGCCCCTCCCCGCGAGCTTCGGACAGGTCGCCACGCGTCGGCAGGTCGCGCGCAACCCGTTGCTGGCCACGAAGCGGACGTTCCGGAAGTGCGGCGAGAGCGGCGTCGAGATCTCCGACTTCCTGCCTCGGCTCCGGACCTGCGCCGACGACCTCGCGGTGATCCGGTCGTGCTGGGCCGACAGCGTCAACCATCCCCAGGCCGTCTACCAGATGAACACCGGCTCGATCCTGATGGGGAAGCCGAGCCTGGGAAGCTGGGCGAGCTACGGCCTGGGCACCGAGAATCAGGACCTCCCCGCGTTCGTCGTCATGCCCGACCCCGGCGGCGGGATCAAAGGGGGTCCGCCGGCCTACGGCGCGGGGTTTCTACCGGCGAGTTATCAGGGGACCGTCATGCGTGGCGGGGCCTCGCCGATCATCGATCTCAGCCCTCCCGACGACACCACGCTGCAGGAACAGCGCGGGATGCTCGACCTGATCGGCCGGATGAACGCGCGCCACCGCGACCGTCACGGCGACGACGACGAGCTGGCCGCGCGGATCCAGTCGTACGAGCTGGCCTACCGGATGCAGAGCGCGGCCCCTGAAGCGGTGGAGCTTGCCGACGAATCGGCCGAAACGAAGACGCTGTACGGTCTGGACGACCGGCGGACGGCCGACTTCGGGACGCGCTGCCTGCTGGCGCGGCGACTCGTCGAGCGCGGCGTTCGGTTCGTCCAGCTCTACTCGGGGGACGTCGGCGGCTGGGACGCGCACGACGACGTCGAGGCCAATCACGCGACGATGTGC
This sequence comes from uncultured Isosphaeraceae bacterium, assembly GCA_937907405.1. Lineage (GTDB taxonomy): Bacteria > Planctomycetota > Planctomycetia > Isosphaerales > Isosphaeraceae > Paludisphaera. The sequence goes on from CALCIC010000008.1 coordinate 1,362, forward strand.
GCCCGCACCGATCGGCCGATCGCCGGCTTTCTCGTCGACCTGAAGCGTCGCGGCCTGCTCGACAGCACGCTCGTGATCTGGGGCGGCGAGTTCGGTCGGATGCCGATGTCTGAAGGAGGCAAGGGACGCGACCACAACCCGCACGGTTTCACCTGCTGGCTCGCCGGCGGGGGCGTCAAGGGGGGCGTCGTCCACGGCGCGACCGACGACGTGGGACTGCGCGCGGCGGTCGACCCCGTCCACGTCCACGACCTGCACGCCACGATCCTCCACCTGATGGGCCTCGACCACACCCAGCTCACCTTCCCCCTCAACGGCCGCGAGGAACGACTGACCGACACCGCGGGAAGGGTCGTGCGTTCCATACTGGCGTGAACGTGAACGGGCGACGGCCCCGAAGCCGACGCCCTGTCAGGAGCTCCAAAGCGATGCCGAGTCATGGAAAGCCGCTCTGGTTTCTTCTGGGTCTCCTTCCTCTGCTCTGCGGCGAGACGTTCGCTCTCGAACCGACCCACTGGGCGTTCACGCCTCTGAAGCGCCCCCCCGTCCCCGCCGTCGAGTCGACGGCATGGGTGCGCAATCCGATCGACGCGTTCATTCTTACCGCGCTGGAGGAGAACGGCCTGAAGCACGCGCCCGAGGCGGACCGAGCCACGCTGGCACGCCGGTTGAGCTTCGACTTGACCGGCCTGCCGCCGTCTCTGGAAGTCCAGGACCGCTTTCTCAACGACCACGCGGCGGACGCCTACGAGCGGCTCGTGGACCGGCTGCTCGCCAGCCCGCAGTACGGCGAGCGGTGGGCGCAGCACTGGCTCGACCTGGCCCGTTACGCGGACACGGACGGCTTTGAATTCGACCAGGCCCGACCCGACGCCTGGCGGTATCGCGACTGGGTCGTGGACGCGCTCAACCAGGACATGCCGTACGACCGGTTCCTCCGGTTGCAACTGGCCGGGGACGAGATCGCTCCCGACGATCCGGCCGCGTTCATCGCCACGGGCTTCAACCGCTGTTACCCCGACATGGTCGACCTGAACGATCAGGGCCTGCGTCGGCAGAACGCGCTGAACGACGTCACCGAGACGACGGGCCTCGTGTTCCTCGGCATGACGATCGGCTGCGCGCGGTGTCACGACCACAAGTTCGACCCGATCTCCCAGCGGGATTTCTTCCAGCTCCAGGCCTTCTTCAGCCCGGCCCGATTTCGCGACGACTACCCGATCGCCTCCCCCTCGGACCGCGAGGCGTACGAGGCGAGCGAGCGCGCCCGAGAGAAAGCGACTGCCGACGTGCAAGCCGCGCTGCTCCGGCTGGAGGCGCCCGCGCGGGCGACCCTGGCCCCGGGCGATCCTCCGGGGTTGAACGACCAGATCGCCGCGGCGCTGCGCAAGGCCGAGGCCGAGCGGACTCCCGCCGAGGTCCGGATGGTTTACGAAGCGTTGGCGAAGGACCGCCGGATCAAGCCCGAGGCCTGGTCGACCGCCCTCGACCCCTCCCAAACCCAGTCCCGCCGCGAGCTGATCGCGGAACTCGGCCGGCTCAAGGCCGCGACCCCGCCGCCGTTGCCGAAGGCGCGAGGACTGGATGAAACGAGCCCGAACGCCCCCCCCACGTTCATCCTTCGTCGCGGCGATTACTCGGCGAAGGGGGACGAGGTGCAGCCCGCCTTTCCCGAGGCGCTCGGATCAGAGGGGGACGCGCCCCCCGCCGTCCGTCCCCTGCCTCACTCGACCGGTCGCCGCAAGGCGCTGGCCGATTGGCTGGCGCGCCCCGACCATCCCTTGACCGCGCGGGTGCTGGTCAACCGTCTCTGGCAGCACCATTTCGGCCGGGGGATCGTCGCGACGCCGAGCGACTTCGGCACGATGGGGGAGGAGCCGAGCCATCCCGAACTGCTCGACTGGCTGGCCTGCGAGTTGAGCGCCCGCGGCTGGGGCCTCAAGTCGATGCATCGGCTGATCGTGACCAGCGCGACCTATCGCCAATCGTCGAGGTCCGACGCCGAAGCGCTCGCCGCGGACCCCGACGACGCGCTGCTCTGGCGCCATGGCCGAATGCGGCTCGACGGAGAGGCGCTCCGCGATGCGCTTTTGGCCGTTTCAGGCCGGTTGAACCCCGCGCAAGGGGGCCCGCCGATCTTCCCCGAACTCCCCGATGAATTGACCAGGCTCAGCAACAAAGGGGCGGTCTGGCCGGTCTCCGACCAGCGCCTCGACAGGGAACGGCGCAGCCTCTATGTGTTCGTCCGGCGCAACCTGCGTTACCCGTTCTTCGAGGCGTTCGACCGCCCCGACACGAATGCGAGCTGCCCGCGCCGGGCCGTCACCACGATCGCCCCGCAAGCGCTGACCCTGCTGAACAGCCGCCTGGCGAACGACGCCGCGCGAGACTTCGCCGCGCGGATCGCCCTGGAAGCCGGCCCAGACCGCGACTCCCAGGTCGATCTCGCCTACCAGATCGCCTTTGCGCGCAAGCCCGACGACGACGAGCGGCGGACGGCCCGAACCTACTTCGAGCAAGGAGGCGCGGTTCGGCGCTTCTGCCTGGCGCTCTTGAACGCGAACGAGTTCCTCTACGTCGAATGAGGACGCGCTCGACTCAGCGTCCGACTCAATCAGAGACGGGCGCACAGGCGAGCGCCTCCTTGCAATATCGGACGCATTTGCCCACCTCGGCCACGGCGCTCGAACCTTCCGGGATCTTGTATTCGACCTCGACGTCGGCCGGGAACGTCCACTTCTCCCGCCTCATCAACTGGAGGATCTCCTTGATCGGCGTCCCCCCCTCGCCCCACGGCACGTTGCCGCCGTCGACGGTCCGGTCCTTCAGGTGGAGGCTGACGATCCGGTCATGGTACTTCTCCAGCACCGGGAGCGGAGACTTCCCCTTGGTGCCGGCGAAGTAGTGGCCGACGTCGAAGTTGAAGCCGATGTACGGACTGTAGGCCAGGATCGGGTCGGCCTTGTCGAGCACCGGATAGTTGTCGGTGTGGTTGTGGAAGGCGACCCAGATCTTGTGCTTGTCGGCGAACGGCGCGAGCTTCTTGGCCATCGCCTCGGAACGCTCCAGGGTGACGCCGATGCAGCCCAGCGCCTCGGCCACCTGAAAGTTGAAGTCGATCGCCTCGTCCGATTGGCCGAAGGGGATCTTGTGGACGTGGATGTTCACGCCCGCGTCGTTGTACATCTTGCGGAGTTCGGCGCACCTGGCCAGTTGCGCCGCGCGTTGTTCGTCGGTCGATTCGGGCTGCGGCCGGCCACGACCGCCGCCGGCGATTCCGGCGAACGACCGGATCGGCCCGTCCATCAGTTCGACCTCGCTGAGGCCGTCCTCGATGAGGGCCTTGAGCGTGTCCTCGGCCGAACTGATCTCGCCGCGGTAGCTGTAGGTGATGCACCCGATCCGCACCCCGTTGAAGACGGAGTTCGGCTTGCCCGCTTCGCCCCCCAGGACGCGCCAGGGGGTCATGGAGCTTGCGGCGAGGGCCGCCGCCCCGCCGAGGAACGATCGCCGGTCCAGGTTGAATTCCGGCATGCCGTAAATGCTCATATCAACTCCTTCCAGGAAGTGATCGCTAGAGGGCGAGGCCGCTGGCGAGCGTATCCGTCGCGTCCTCAAGACGCGGGATGGATGCGATTCTAACCTGCCCGCGCCGCCGCCGACAGGGTGCCGGACCGATCGTCGATCGACCCGCACGTCCGTAAGTCCGCCCCGCGGCGAACGCCAGGAGAGTCGGACTCTCACGACGAACGTCCTGGAAAGCCGGGCCGACGTCGCCGACGACTCGTGGGCTCAGCCCCTGGCGCGCTGGAAGAAGTCGCTGACCGCGGCCCGCGAGGTCTCGCTGAGCATCAGGTCGATCAGCCGTTCGAGGGTCGCCTCGCGGGCGGCCTCGCGGCCTTCGGTCAAATCGATCTCGATGATCTCGAAGATCGCGGCCTGCGCTTCGGGGAAGTTGATCGAGCGGCGAGCCAGCTTCTCTCTTGCGAGTTCGAGTTCGTCGTCCCAGACCTCCCGGGTGAAGGGGCGTTCGGGAGCGGGGGGGAGGCCGAGGGTGTCGTTGAGACGTTCGACTTCGTCGGGCGTGACCAGGCGGTCCACGGCCCCCGTCGACTTGGCGTGGAGGAAGCCGATCGGGTCGCCGAGCAGCAGCATGTCGAGCGCGTCCTTGGGTTCGAGCAGTCGCGTCAGGTGCTCGATCCCCCCCCATCCGGGGATGATCCCGAGGAGGACTTCGGGCGTGCCGAGCTGGAGCGCCGCGTGCGAGGCCAAGGCCGCGCGATGCTGGCAGGCCAACGCCAACTCGAACCCTCCCCCCAGGCAGGCCCCGTGGACCACGGCCGTCGTCGGGGGGTCGAGGTTGGACAGCCGGTCGATCACCTTCAGCCCCTGCCGCAGATACGTCTCGACTTCGCCGGTGGATTGCGACCGCTGGATGGTCTTCAGGTCCGCCCCGGCGCAGAAGCCCCCCGCCTTGGCGCTGCGGACCAGGACCCCGCGGACCGACTCGTCATCCTCGACTTCGGCCAGGCGGTCGTCGAGTTCGCGGAACGCGTCTTCGGAGAGGAGGTTGTGCGACTTTCCCGGTTGATCGAACCAGAGCGTCCAGATTCCATCCTCGCCGCGATCCCACCGCCAGGCTGATCGAGTCGTGTCCACAGTCATGGTCTTTGCCTCTCCAGAGCGTTATGATTTCCAATGGGGGGTCAAGAATCCACGCCAAAGCACCGGGAGTCGGACCGAGATGACCTTGTCAAGCCGGATCGCCAGCAATCTCCTAGGCGTCGTGGGCGCGACGGCCGGCGCGATCCTTGGATATTACACGTTCAGGTGGATTAAAAATCACGGATTCTACGGCATGATGATTCCCGGCGCGATGCTCGGGTTGGGCTGCGGGCTGCTGGCCCGCCACCCGTCGACGCCTCGGGGCGTCGCCTGCGCGATCGCCGCCCTCGGCCTGGGCCTGTTCGTCGAATGGTCGTTCTTCCCGTTCGTCGACGACCCCGGCTTCCGCTTCTTTCTCTCCAACCTCACTCAACTGAACACGATTACGCTGCTCATGATCCCGGCCGGCGCCTTCTTCGCATACCTGTTCGGCAAGGACTGCGCGACCGCTTACTTCGGATCGACCGGCGCCGCCTGAACGCGAACGCACGAACATGCCTGCATCATATTTCAATTGAAACACATGTCTGGGAGTCGTCGGCCCGCCCCCTCTTCGGTTTCGGTTCGAGGGGAGGTCGGCCTCGACGAAAAATAGGGGTCATCGCCATGTCGATCGACGCGCCCGAGCCCACGACGCAGGCGTCCGCCGAGGACGCGCTCCGGGCCAAGCAGATTCGCGAGG
>CALCIC010000009.1 GCA_937907405.1 uncultured Isosphaeraceae bacterium
GGGCGAGCGCGGCGTCGGTGCCGGGGCGGGGCTGGACGTGCCAGTCGGACCGCCGGGCGGTGGGGCTGGCGTAGGGGTCGACGGTGACGATCGTCGCGCCGTTCCGCTTGCGGGCCTCGATCATCAGGCTCCACAGATGCGAATTGGTGTTGACCGTGTTCGAGCCCCAGTTGACGAGGAACCGACAGCCGGGGACCGCCAGCGGATCGGCGCTCAGGCGGCCTCGGCCGAGGGTGTACTCGTAGCCGGCCGCTCCGGCCGAGGCGCAGATCGTCCGGTCCAGCTTCGACGCGCCCAGCCGGTGGAAGAACCGACGGTCGAGGCTGCTCGCCTGAAGCTTGCCCATCGTGCCGTAATAGCTGTAAGGAAGGATCGCCTGCGGGCCGTCGGTCGACTTCGCGACCGCGTCGAACCGGGCGGCGATCTCGGCGAGCGCCTCGTCCCACGAGATCGGCTCGAACCGCCCCTCCCCCTTCGATCCGACGCGCTTCAGCGGGTGCAGGAGCCGCTCGGGGCTGTACACGCGGTCGAGGTAGCGGGCCATCTTCCGGCAGAGGAAGCCGCGGGTGAACGGGTGCTCGGGGTCTCCCTTGAGCTCGACCGCCCGACCGTCGCGGACGGCGACCTTCATGCTGCAGGTGTCGGGGCAATCGAGCGGGCAGACGTTTTTGAAGGAGGCCGTTGCGGGGCTCGGCACGGACGGGGCTCCTGGACGCCGCCGAGAACAATCGCGTTGGGACGACTCCCCATTCTACCCGATCAGCGACTTGACGGCGCGGCCTTCGCTGAGCTTGATCGGCCGGCCGGTCAGCGGGGCGACGTTCTCCCGGATTGGATCGAGGCCCAGGGCGGTCAGGATCGTGGCGTGGACGTCCTGGACGGTCGTGGGGGCGACCGGGGCCTTGACGGCCTCGGGGTCGGTCTCGCCGAGGGCGAACCCGCCGCGGAGGCCGCCGCCGGCCAGGGCCAGGCTGAAGCCGGTGGGCCAGTGGTCGCGGCCGCCGAGCGGGTTGATCCTGGGCGTCCGGCCGAACTCGCCGCAGCAGAGGACGACCGTCCGGTCGAGCAGTTCGCGGGCGCGGAGGTCGGCGAGCAACGCGGCGAACGCCGGGTCGAGCTGCGCGACCAGCTTGCGGTGGACTTCATAGTTGTTGACGTGCGAATCCCAGCCGCCGAGCGTGACCTCGACGCAGCGGACGCCGACCTCGATCAGCCGCCGGGCCGCCAGGCAGCCGCGGCCGAAGGCCGAGTCGCCGTAGTCGGCCCGGAGGCTCGCGGGCTCTTGCGAGACGTCGAACGCCTTGAGCTGCTCGGACGTCATCATGGTCCGGGCCGCTGCGATCGTCTCGCGGTGGAGCGTGGCGTCCATCGGGGCCTTGCGGCGCCGGCTGAAGGCCCTCTCGACCACGTCGAGGTCTTGCACCCGGCGCTCGTCGCGGACGGCCGAGACCTGCCTCGCCACGTCGGGCAGCCTTCCCCGAGGGTCGTGGACCTGGAAGGCGTCGAACTCGGCGCCGAGGAAGCCCCCCCGGCCCGGCCATTGACCGGCCAGGATCGAGATGTGCCGCGGAACCTCGGTCGAGCCGACCGGCAGCTCGTGGCAGCAGATCGCGCCGATCGACGGATGGACGACCGTCGGATCGGGACGATATCCGGTCTTGAGCATGTACGTTCCGCGCTCGTGGTCCCCCTCCTTGCTGATCATCGACCGGACGAGCGCGACCGAGCCCATCTGGTCGGCCAGCCGCTCGAAGCCCGATGCGAGCCGAACCCCCCTGGCGGCCGTGTCGATCGCCTTGACGCCGCCGGCGAAGCTCGTGCCGGGATGGGGGTCGAACGTGTCGAGCTGGCTGGGGCCGCCGGCGAGCCAGAGCAGGATCACCGACCGCGCCGGCCCGCGCGAGCCCTCGGCCTCCGCCTGCCGGGCGAGCAGCCGGCCGACGGGCGTCATCCATCCCAGGCCGGCGAGCGACAGGAACGTGCGGCGGTGCAGGGGCATGATCGGTCCTCAGTGGTTCCAGGAGAATTCGGTCGAGTTGAGGAGCGTCCAGTAGAGGTCGGTCATCAGCCGGGCGCGGCGGTCGCCCGCGGCCTGGTTGAACCGCGGCGCGAAGTGGGCCGCTTCCTCGGGGGAGGGGCGGCGGGTCAGGACCGCCAGGTAAGCCAGCTCGACCGCCTTCTCGTCGTCCGGGGCGAGTTGGGCGAGCTGCTTCGAGGCGTTGAAGAGGTCCCCATTGATCTTCTTCTGGACCAGCTCGCCGTTGAGCATCAAGAGCCGCTGGGGGATCGTCCCGCCGCGCGGGGCGAACTCGTCCTCGCCGGCGTCGCCGTAGCGGCGGACGAAATCGTTGCGCTGGGTGTAGGCGAGGAGCCGGACGACCCACGACGATTCGGGGCCGATCGTGGCGACGGCCGCCGCCTGGTTGACGCCGCCGGCCACCTGCTCGGGCCGCAGCCTTGTCATCGGGAACGCGGCCCAGGTCTCGTCCCCGGGATCGGCCGTCGCCGACGCCGGGCCGTCGCTTTCGAGCCGGAACGCCTCGGTCGCGACGATCGTCCGGATCAACCGATGCAGATCGCAGCCGTGCGCCGCGAAGTCGGCCGCGAGCAGGTCGAGGACCGGCGAGCTCGCCTCCGCCGTCGCCAGGTCGTCGATCGGGTCGACCAGCGGCCGGCCGAAGACGATCGCCCAGACCCGGTTGACCGTGGCCTTGGCGAAGTACGGGTTGCGGGGGTCGACGATCCAGCCGGCGAGCCGCTGGCGCGGCGTCCCCTCCTCGGGCAGAAGCTCGGGGTGCGACGGCGGCCGGGGCTCGACCTTGATCTCGGCCTTGGTCTTGCGGTCGACCGGCTTGTAGTGGACCTTGCCGTCGGTGATCCCCCGGAGGTTGGATTGGACGCCGCCGAAGAACGCGGCCAACGCGCGGAAGTCGTCCTGCTTCCAGTGCTGAAACGGGTGGTCGTGGCACTGGGCGCAGTCGATCCGGGCGCCGAGGAACGCCCGCGAGACCCGCGCGGCCAGGCGCTCGGGGTCGGGCAGCTTGGCCTCCTCGTCGAACGTGACCGAGACGAAATTCGTGGCCGGATGGTCGGTCCAGACGCCTCGATCGGCGATCAGGTCGCGGACGATCGCCGAATACGGGCGGTTCTCCAACAGGGCGTCGCTCAGCCAGGAGATGAACCGGCGGCGGCGGAACTGGATGAACGGGCCGTCCTCCGTCCCCACCAGCGCCCGGGCGAACCGCTCGGCCAGGAAGTCGGCCGTCCTGCGGTCGCGGAG
>CALCIC010000010.1 GCA_937907405.1 uncultured Isosphaeraceae bacterium
GGGGGGAAGGCCGTTATGTCCACCACCCCCAAAATCCGTGACGGTCAGGAAAAAACGGGCGTCGGGTGCTCCGTCGAAAGCCCGGTCCCGATCGGAAGACGACGAACCATGGAGCCGCGGAGGACACGGAGAGGGAGGAGTCCAAAAGAAATAATCTGATTTTTGTTTTTGAATTTACGATTGCATTTATAAAAGAATTTATTCACCTCCGAGACCCCTCCGCGCCTTCCGTCTCTTCGTGGTTCCCATTGCCCCGGCCGTCGGGTTTTCGACGGGGCGATGATTGAACGTTTTTGGCGAGGGCCCTTGCGGGGCCCGCTCGCCGCGGCTACGATCGCGCGAGCTTCAAGGAGAGTCTCCAAGAGGGTTTGACATCTCGTAGCCGTGGAGCCACCGATGAGCGACGCGCGGCAAGACTTCTCGCGATCGGGTCTCGTGAAGGCGTTCGTCCTCCCCGCGACCCTCGTCTTCCTCGTCCCGGTCGTCTCGCTCCTGTTCTTCCGCCACGCCCAAGCCCGGTTCAACGCCGAGGCCCTGGCGTCGATCGGCGCGGAGCTTGACGCGGACGACTCGGTCACGCCCGAGCAGCGGGCGCGGGTGATCCAGCGGTTCACCGAGCACCCGTATTCGGAGGCCATCCAGCACGAGCCGTTCGCCTCCGAGGCCGATGCGACCGTCCGTTTCCACTACGCGACGTTCCGCTGGATGATCCGCCTCGCCGTCGCGTCGATCGCCGCGTCCGTCGCCGTGTTCGCCCTGGCGGCCCTGGGACTGGCGCTTTCGCGACGCTCCCAGCGCGCGCAATACCTGACCCTCGCGGCCGGCTGGCAGGTCCTTCGCCTCTTCGGCGGCTTCCAGGTGGCGGTCCAGGGGGCGATGGTGGTCGCGCTTTCGTTCTGGGTCACGGCGCTCTGGATGCACGTCTACTCGATCAAGCTGATCGCCATAGCCGGCTTTCTGGCGATCGGCGGGGCGTTCGCCGTCCTCAAGGCGATCCTCCACCGGCCGAGCGACGTCCTGGAGATCGACGGCAAGCTCCTCGACCCCGCCGGCTCCCCCGGACTTTGGCGCGATCTGAAGACGATCTGCGAGAAAGTCGGCACCCGCGGGCCCGACCACGTCGTCGTCGGCGTCGACGACAACTTCTTCGTCACCGAGGCCCCCGTCCAGGTGGACGGGACGATCCGCAAGGGCCGCGGCCTGTTCGTCGGCCTCGGCCTTTTGAAGCAGATGTCCGGCGCGGAGGCCGACGCCGTGTTGGCGCACGAGATGGCCCACTTCAGCGGCGACGACACCCTCTACTCGCGCAAGACCGCCCCCCTGCTCGCCCGGTTCGACAACTACCTGGCCGCGATGGCCGCCAATCCCCTGGCGGCGCCGGTCGCCGCGCTGCCGCGCGGCTTCCGCGTCCTCTTCGAGCTGGCCCGCGGCGAACGGAGCCGCGAGCGCGAGTTCCGCGCCGACCGGATCGCCGCCGAGACCGCCTCGCCCCGCGACCTGGCGTCCGCCCTGATGCGGATCACGGCCTACTCGGAATTCCGCTCGAAGATCCAGCAAGACCTGTTCGATCGCGAGCGGACGCTGGAGGCCGCCGACGTCTCGGCGCGGTTGGAGGCCGGGTTCCAGGAATACGCCCGCAACTTCGCGTCCAGGACGGACCTGGAGGGGCTGGCGACGTCCCACCCGTTCGACAGCCACCCCAGCCTGGCGAGCCGCCTGGAAGCCCTGGGCGCGCCGCCGCGGTCGGCGGAGGCCGCCGGCCCCCTCGCCGAACCCGGCGACGGCCGCTGGTACGCCGCCATCGACGACGCCGCCGAAATCGAACGCGCCCTCTGGTCGAAATTCGAGACCGCCTTCCGAGACATTCACGAAGCGACGCTCCCCTACCGCCTCCTCCCCGCGACCGACGAGGAACGCGCGATCGTCGAGCGGACGTTCCCCGACGTCGTCTTCGAGGGGAAGAAAGGCGCGATGACTCTTCGCTGCGACTCGATCCACTTCGCCGACTGGCCCGCCCCGATCGCCTTCGCCGACGTCCTCGGGCTCAGCCTGGACGGACACAAGCTCGTGATCAGTTACGACGGCGGCGCCAGGACGACCTCCATCCCCACCAGGCCCTTCGGCGCGCGCGAGGGCGAGGCGATCCAGACGGTCGGCAATTACCACGGCCGCTACATGACCGCGAAGCTCAACCGCGACGACGAGAAACCCGAGCCCGAGGCCGAACGAGAACCCGACGCGACCGACCCGGAAACCGCCGGCGCCGATTTCGTCGGCAATCCGAGGGAAAACGACCGAGAGGCGGGTTGACGCGGCGCGGGGCCGGCTTTACACTCCTACATTCCAACGAGATTGGCGTGCTGGCGGGGCGGACCCGCCGTCGGATCGGAAGCGACCTGGGAAGGACGGGTTTTCGGTGGCGGGAAGCAACGAGCGGATTCGAATCCGGATGGAGGCTTACGACCACACCATCCTGGACCAGTCGGCCAAGGACATCGTCGACACGGCGAAGCGGACCGAGGCGATCGTCCACGGGCCGATCCCCCTGCCCACGCGGATCGAGCGGTACACCGTGCTGCGGAGCCCGCACATCGACAAGAAATCGCGGGAGCAGTTCGAGATCCGGACGCACAAGCGGCTGATCGACATCGTGCAGCCGACGAACAAGACGATTGACGCCCTCAACAAGCTGAGCCTGCCGGCCGGCGTGGACATCAAGATCAAGGCGTCCCCCACGGGCGCCTGACCGCCGATCGAATCCACCCCGCCTGTTAGCAAGGTGAAGCGGGTCGAGAGGTTTCCTGGACCGCGTGCGGATGCACGTGCACGTCCGGACGCGTCGGACGCCTCAATCGGGCCAGCCCGAGAGACAGCCCCGGCGCCGGGATCGCCGAAAAGCCTGGCCGCGATCCTCGAAGAAGCCTGACCTTACGACTTTTCCCAGGTTGATCACGCCACCCCGCGAGACCCTCGGGCCGACGCCCGACCCGGTTTCGAGCGGCGGGGCGTCGGCACTGGTTGCACACGGAGTTCGACGATGCGAGTGGGACTGCTGGGACGGAAGATCGGCATGACTCAGATCTTCCAGGAAGACGGCACCGCCGTGCCGGTGACGGTGCTGGAGTGCGGGCCCTGCACCGTGCTGCAGATCCGCACGGAAGAAGTCGACGGCTACCACGCGGTCCAGCTCGGGTTCGACGACAAGAAGCGCAAGAGCGCCACCCAGCCGGAACGGGGCCACGCCAAGAAGGTGGAGGCCGAGCCCAAGCGGTACATCCGCGAGATCCGCCAGGAGTCGGCCGCCGACCTGGCCGCCGGGGCGACCCTGACGGTCGAGGTGTTCAGCGAGGTGAAGCACGTCGACGTGACCGGCACGAGCAAGGGCCGGGGGTTCTCGGGCGTCATCAAGCGGCACGGGTTCCGCGGCCTGAGGGCGACGCACGGCGTCAAGCGGATGCACCGCCACCCGGGCTCGTCGGGCCCCAGCGCCGACCCGTCGCGGACCCGCAAGGGGATCCGCAAGCCGGGCCAGTTCGGCAACGCCCGCACCACGGTCCGGAACATCGAGGTCGTCCGCGTCGACCCGACCAACAACCTGCTGCTGCTCCGGGGGGCGGTCCCCGGACCCAACGGCGGCTATCTGACCATCCGGCAGACCAACAAGGCCTGAGTCGGTCGAGTCCGCCACACGAAACGAGATGGGTCCAAATCCAATGCTGAGCATACCAGTTTACAACCCCGCCGGCGAGCAGGTGGGCGAAGAGACGATCGACCCCGCCGACTTCGGCGGCGCGATCAACAAGCAACTGCTCCACGACGTGGTGTTGATGCACCTGGCCGCCCGCCGGGTGGGCACGGTCAACACCCGGGGCCGGTCCGACGTGGCCGGCTCGACCAAGAAGCTGTTCCGCCAGAAGGGGACCGGCAACGCCCGAGCCGGCTCGAAGCGGACCAACAAGCGGAAGGGCGGCGGCGTCGCCTTCGCCCGCCGCAACCGGGACTACCGCTACAGCCTGCCCAAGCAGGCGGTGCGGGCGGCCGTCCGGATGGCGCTGCTGTCGAAGTTCGAGGACAAGCAGGCGCTGATCCTCGACGGCCTGAGCCTGGACGCCCCCAAGACCCAGCAGGTCGCCCGGGCGCTCAGGGCGATCCGCCGCCCCGACGTCACCGAGGCCGAGGCCGCCGAGGTCGTCGGCGAAACCAAGGCGCAGGCGAGCCGCCGCACGCTCCAGGGCCGGACGGTGCTCCTGGGCCTGCCCGACAACGACCCCGTGCTCTACCGCAGCGCCCGCAACATCGCGGGGGTCCAGGTGGCGCCGGTCGCCGAGTTCAACACCTACGACGTGCTCAAGCAGCGTTACCTGGTGCTCACCCGCGAGGCGCTCGCGACCCTGAAGGAACGCGTCCAGTCCAAGCCGGCCCGCCGCCGCGACAAGCCGGCCCTCGAAGCCGCCGGAACGGAGAGCTGAAGAAACCATGGTGACCCTCCGCCGCCCCCCCCGCTACACGCGATCCGGCCCGGTCCTCGAACCCTATCAGGTGGTCGTCCGCCCGCTCATCACCGAGAAGGCGACCCACCTGTCGGAACGGCACAACGCCTACACGTTCGAGGTCAACCCGCTGGCCAACAAGACCGAGATCAAGCAGGCCGTCGAAACCCTGTTCAACGTCAAGGTGGTCGACGTCCGCGTCCAGAACCGCCGGGGCAAGCTCCGCCGCCACCGCCTCAAGGTGGGCCGGATGCGGAACTGGAAGAAGGCGGTCGTGGCGCTCCACGCCGATTACCGGATCGATTTCTATTGACCCAGCCGGACGTCCCGGCCCCCGGCCTCGGCCGGGGGCGAGGCCCCGTTCCAGGTGAAGACCACGAGCGGCGACCGCTCTTCAGAGGAATTCAGCGATGGGCATTCGCTATTACAAGCCGACCAGTCCGGGCCGCCGCAACGCGTCGGTCAGCGACTTCTCGG
>CALCIC010000011.1 GCA_937907405.1 uncultured Isosphaeraceae bacterium
GCGCCCACAGCACCGAGACGGACTTGGGCACCGAGAATGTCAGGTCGAATCCGGCCACAGACGCCCGGCTAGGCTTCGCCTTCTCCGCGGCGGCGATCGCAGCGATCTTCGCCTCGCGCACCGCCTCCGGCAGGCCTTCGGGCAGGGCTGTGACGGCGGCGGCGATCCGCTTGCCGTCGGCGCTCACGGCCACGCCGTAGACCCGGCCGGGCAGGGCCGGCAGCTCGCGCATCAGGTTCGAGTCGTCGCCGATCACCCGGACCGTCTGGCGGATCATCCGGTAGACCTTGGGGACGCCGTCGGCGCCCCCCACCACGACCTCCTCGCGGCTCGGGTGCCGGGCGACGGCCGCCAGCCCCCCCTTCAGCGCGCCGGGGGTGATCGAGGTCATGTTGTCGACGAACCGCTGGGTGGCGACCTCGGTCAGCTTGGCCGACATGTCGCGGCCGACCGAGACCAGGTGCTTGCCGTCGGGCGAGAAGACCGTGTCCAGCACCCAGTCGCTGTGCGAGCCCATGAACAGCACCTGCTCGCCGGTCTTGGCGTCGATCGCCCTCACCGTGTTGTCGGCGCAGCCGTAGGCGAGCTTGGTCCCGTCGGGCGACCAGCTCACGCCGTAGACCGTGTCGAACGTGGTCGGCACCGACAGGAGCAGCTTCCGCTCGGCGACGTTCCAGACCTGGACTTCACCCAACCGCGACGGGTTGCCGCCGGAGACGGCCAGCCGCTCGCCGTCGGGCGAGAACGCCAGCGACTCGACCCGCTCGGAGAGACCGACCAGCCGGCCGACCAGCTCCGAACCGTCGGCCTTCCAGAGCAGGACCTCGTGGAACCCGGCCACCGCCAGCAGGCTGCCGTCGGGCGAAAACGCCAACGACGGCACCACCGGGGCCCTCGAATACACCGGCGGATGCTCGGCGTCGAACTTCGACGCGGCGCCCTTGGGGGTGTCGTCGACCGCCCCCTCGGCGATCCACCGGCTGATGAGTTCCAGCTCGGCCGGTTTGAGCGGCGGCTGGTTCCTGGGCATTTCGGCCTTGCCGTCGTGGGGGGTGACGGCCTCGACCAGCGGGCTCTCCTCGGGCTTGCCGGCCACCACGGCGGGCTCGCCCGACTCCCCCCCCTTGAGCAGCCGGTCGAAGCTGGTCATCACGAAGTCGCCGCCGGCCTTCGCCGGTTGGTGGCACCCCTGGCAACGCGCCTGGAAGATCGGCCGGATCTGCTTGTCGTAGCTCAGCTTCGCCGCCGCGTCCGGTTCGGCCTTCGGCTCGTCGGCGGCGTCGGCCACGCTCGCGGCGGTCAGAAACGCCAGGGCCAGCATCGCGGCGGCCCCGCGACGGCACTCGTCTTTCGTTCGCTTCGACAGGCTCATCAAAGGGTGCTCCTCAGCCGTATCGGAAGGGCGCTCGCGACGCGCGGGGTAGTCTCACTGCTTCAGTTCCGGCGGGATCGTCGTCGGGTCGACGCGGGCTCGTAAGGGACGACGACTCTATAGAATCCTGATCGGCAGGGCCGAATTCAGGGAGTCATTGTACCATTCCGCGGGCCCGATTCATCACGCAAATGTTAAACCCGATCAGATTATCGACACGAAGGACCTGGACAGACCAACGGAAATCGTGACCCGGAAGGCGATTAGGCATGCGGGAGTCATCGGGGGACAGGACGACGAGACGTTTGCCGGCGGACCTGAAGCTTCGGTATCGCCTGTTTCAGCCGGTCGACGCCAGCGTCGGTCACCTGGGTGTTGACGAGGTCCAGGACCGCCATCCCTGAAAACCCGGCCAGGTGGGCCAGGCCGGCGTCGGTGATCGGCGTGTCCTTGAGAAAAAGCACGCGCGGGCCCGTAAGCTTGCCGTCGTCCAGTAGCGCCAGCGAGGCGTCGTCGAACTTCGTGCCGGAGACGTCCAGGAAGGCAAGCCGCGACAGCCCTTCGAAGGCCGCCAGGCCGGCGGGCATGACCTTGGTGTCTGCGAGAATCAGCGTCTTGAGGGTCTTCAAGTGGTCCAGGTGCGCAAGCCCGGCATCGCCGATCTCCGTATTCCTCAACTGCAGCATCCCCAGCGCCGAAGCGCCCTCCAGATGCGCCAGGCAGGCGTCCGTGACCGGCGTCGAACTGAGGTCCAGCCGCCACAGGGCGGGAAGTCGCTGGAGATGGACCAGGCCGGGGCCGGCGACGGCCGTCTCCGCCAGGGAGAGGTCCTTGAGCTTGTCCATTCCCCTGAGGTTCACCAGTCCGGCGTCGGTGACGGCGGTCTTCGAGAGTCCCAACGTGGTAAGGTTCTTCATCCCCTTGAGGGTCGCCAAACCGGCGTCGGTGACTGCAGTGTCCATGAGGTGCAAAGTCGTGAGGCCGGTCAACCCCTTGATCCGCTCCAGGCCGGCGTCGTCGACCTTGGTACTATAGAGAATCAGGGCCTCAAGGTTGGTTAGACCTCGGAGGTGTTCCATTCCAGTGCCGTCGACCTTGGTGTCGCCCAGATTAAGCACCCGTAGGTCGGTCATTTCCTTCAGGTGGACGAGTCCCCGACTCGTCACCGCGGTTCGGATCATCAAGAGGTGCCGGAGGCGGCGGAGCCCCTTCAGGTGCTCGAGCCCCGCGTCGGTGACGGCGGTCCCGTCGAGGATCAGCCTCTCCAAACGGCTCAACCCGCCGACGTGGACGAGGTCGGCGTCAACGGTCGCCGGGCGGCAGACTGCCAAGGTGACCGTGTCGAGGTAGTCGACGCCCACCCAGTCCGCCATCCAGCCGGGGGTGCGAAGGGGTGCATTGACGGCATTGCCGTCTATGTACTGCCGGTCGTAGCGGACGCTTCCTCCGGCCCGTTCGATCGCGGCCACGGCGTCGCGCTGGACTTGGGCGCGGCGGACGATCCAGCCCAGCGGCGCGCCGACCAGGAGCACCAGCAGCATCAAGCCTCGGATGCTGAAGTGGAGGAATCGCCGCGGCGGACGACGTTCGGGCGTGTCCATGGGCCTGGCTCCGGGCGCACGATGCATCTTGCAAGCGGGCTCAGCCTGTGTTCTGAACGACGCGCGGGCGGGACGCCTCCCGCCCGCGTCGCCTTCACCCGACGTCAGTCGAGCGGCTTGATGTTGACGTCGCGGAACTCGACGGGGTCGTTGTGGCCGGCGAAGCCGAAGTAGCCGGACTCCCGGTCCTTGCCGGGGTGGGGGGAGTCGGCCATGAACTCCTTGACGGTGCTGAGGTCGGCGTCGAGGATCGGCGTGCCGTTCAGCTCGACGGTGATCTTGGGGCCCTTGACGACCACTTCCTGATAGTTCCACTCGCCGGTGGGCCGCAGGTAGCCGCGATGGGCGGCGACCATGCCGTAGGACGAGCCGTGCGCCTGGCGGGGATCGAGCTTCTTGTACATCTCGTGCTCGGTGTCGAGCACCTGAAGCTCGGTCATGCCGTTGTACGCGGCGTCGCCCGTGCCGGGGTAGCGGATGGCCAGGCCGTTGTTGCCGCCGGGGGGGAGCTTGAATTCGAGCCGGGCGACGAAGTCCTTGTACTCCTTGTCATAGTAAAGCACGCCGCCGTGCTTGGGCTTGCAGAGGATCGCGCCGTCCTTGACCTCGTAGTTGCCGACCGCGCCGGCCCAGCCGGTGAGGTCCTTGCCGTTGAACAGCGACGTGAAGCCGCCGGTGCCGGAGTCGATTTTGGAGAGGAACGCGTTGGCCTCGTCGGCCGGGATCTCGCGGACCTTGATGTTCCGCCAGCGGATCTCGCTGCCGTGGGTCTGGAGCTGGATCGGCCCCCTGGCGGCGAGCGGAGTCGCCCGGTCCCAGTAGTTCTCCATGACGGCGTCCTGGACGACGAGCTTGCCGTTCAGATAGACCGTGGTCCGGGCGCCGATCTGGATGATGCGGAACGTGTTCCACTCGCCGACGGCGTTGTCGGCCTTGACCAGCGGGTCCTTGCCGGGCTTGCCGGGGGAGTTGTTCCAGAGGCCCCCCGAGCCCTTGTCGGCGTTGAACTTGACGAAGCTGGGCTCGGTGCTGTCCCAGATCTGGACCTGGGGGGTGCCGCGGAGGTAGACGCCGGCGTCCCCCTTGGGGCCGATCTTCCAGTCGACGAACAGCTCGACGTCGCCGTAGTCCTTGTCGGTGGTCAGGAACACGCCGTGGCCGTCGTTGACGATCTCGCCGCCCTCGGCCTTCCAGTGCTTGGCGGCGTCCTCGGCGTCGGCGGCCAGCAGCTTGGCTTTCTCGTCGGCGGACATGGCGTCGAGCTTGCGCGGGTCCATCGTCCGCTCGCCGTGCCAGCCGTCGAGGTCCTTGCCGTTGAACAGCGGGGTGAACCCCGGCGCGTCGTCGGCTCGGCTCGGGCTCGCGGTCAAGGCCGACAGCGACAGCAGGCCGATCGAGAGGGCCAGGGCGGAGGTCGTCAGGTGGGACTTCTGCATTGCGAAGCTTCCTCTAGGGGTCGTTACGGGTTGGATGAACGGGTTGAGGGCGACGGGCGGCCCGATCCGCTCAGGGGATCGGGCTGCTGAAGGAATACTGGCCCGAGCCGACGGCGAGGTACGTCTTGCCGGCCTCGGTCTTCTCGACCTTGACCCCCTCGGCCTGGTCGAGGGGGCGGCCCCCTTCGGTGATCGCGGCGAGGTCGACCGAGGGGAGGACGACGGCGGCCGTGGTGTTGGCGGGGATGGTCACGTCGAGCGTCAGCCGACCGTCGGCCTTGACCCAGGAACTGATGATATCGCCCTGGACGCTCTTGTACGAGACGCTGGCGTGGGACAGCCGCTCGCCGGGCCGGGGGGCGACGATGATCCGCTTGTACGCGGGGCCGTCGCTCGTGATCCCGCCGATGTTCTCGACCATCCACTGATAAACCGCGCCGAACGAGTAGTGGGCGAACGAGTTCATGCCGGGGTCCTGGAAGCCCTTCTCGGGCGTCCAGCCGTCCCAGCGCTCCCAGATGCTGGTGGCGCCCTGCTTGATCGAGAAGCCCCACGAGGGGAACGTGTCGTTGAACAGCAGCCGATACGCCACGTCCTGGCGGCCGATCTTGGAGAGGACCAGCATCAGGTCCTTGGTGCCGATGAAGCCGGTGGAGAGGTGCCAGTCCTTGTCCTCGATCCGCTTCACCAGCAGTTCGGCGGCCTTCGCGGCCTTGTCGCCGTCGACCAGGTCGTTGGCGAGCGCCAGGACGTAGCAGGCCTGGGTGTCGCCGCGGATCACGCCGTCGTCGCCGACGTAAGCCTTGTTGAACGACGCCTTGACCTTTTCGTAAACGTCGGCGTACTTCTTCGCGTCTTCATCCTTGCCGAGGACGGCGGCGGCCCGGGAGGTCAGCCGCGCGGCCAGGGCGAAGTAGGCGGAGTAGATGACGTCCTTGGGGGTGTCGGCGCCGATGCTCAGCCAGTCGCCGAAGCAGTGGTACTTCTCCGGCGGCAGGAGGTCGGGGGTGCTCCGGTTCACCAGGAAGTCGACGTACCGGGTCATCGACGGGTACTGGCGGGCGAGGACGTCCTTGTCATTGTAGACTTGATAAATCGTCCACGGGCAGACGACGCCGGCCTCGGCCCAGGCGGGGCCGCCGTCGTCGCCGGCGACCTTCACCGGCGCGACCATCGGGAACTGGCCGTCGGCGCGCTGGCCGTCGGTCAGGTCGACCAGCCACTTGTTGAAGAACGCCTGCACGTCGCAGTTGAGCGTCGCGGTTCGGACGTAGACCTGCGCGTCCCCCGTCCATCCCAGCCGCTCGTCGCGCTGCGGGCAGTCGGTGGGAATGTCGATGAAGTTGGCGCGCTGGGTCCAGTAGATGTTGCTAGCCAACTGGTTGAGCATCGGCTCGGAGCACTGGAACGCCCCCGCGACGGGGGTCGCGCTCGACAGCGCCAGGCCGACGACCGTGCTGTTCAGGGGGGGCGTCTTGAGCCCGGTGATCTCCAGGTACTGGTAGCCGTGGAAAGTGAACCGGGGGGACCAGACCTCCTCGTCGGCGCCCTTGCAGATGTAGGTGTCGACGCAACGGGCCTCGCGGAGGTTGGTCGTGTAGATGGAGCCGTCGGGGTTGAGCCGCTCGGCGAACCGCAGGACGATCTTCTGGCCGGGCTCGCCCCGCAGCCGCAGCCGGGGGACCCCCGCGAAGTTCTGGCCGTAGTCGAGCACGTAGACCCCGTCGGTCGGCTCCGAGAACGTCCGGGGCTGAAGCTCGATGAACGACGTCACCGGCGGCCCGGGATGCGCCTGGACGGCCGGCGCCAGCTCCCCCCCCGCGACGACCGGCTCCCAGCCGTCGTCCTTGAACGTCGGCAGGCACCAGTCGGCCTCTTCGAGCCGGGCGTCGAAGGTCTCGCCCATCAGGAAGTCGGCCTCCAGGATCGCCCCGGTCGACCCCTTCCAACCGGGGCCCGTGGCGACCACCGCGCTCGTGCCGTCCTGATAATCAACGACGAGCTGCGTCTTGATCCGGGGCTTCTTGCCGTAGTGGTCGCGGAGCTTGCCGAAGCCGACGTAGCCGCTGTACCAGCCGTCGGCCAGGATCGCGCCGATCGCGTTCTTGCCGGGCCGCACCAGATTGGTGACGTCGTAGGTCCGGTAGTAGACCCGACGGGTGTAGTCGGTCCAGCCGGGGTTGAAGTAGTCGTCGCTGACCCGGGCGCCGTTCAGGTGGACGTCGTGAATCCCCAGCGCGGTGGTGTAGACCGTGGCGCGGGCCACCGGCTTGTCGACGTCGAACGTCGTCCGCAGATACGACGGCCTGGGGAGCGCCAGCCCGGTGATCCTGAGCTTGCCCCAGGGGCCGTCGCCGTAGTTCGCGACGACCTCGGCGGCGGGAAGCGGCGCGAGGTCGATCTCGCGGTTGTGCCAGTTCGCGCCTGGATCGCCGATCGACTTCCACGACCCGTCGGTCACGCGCTCGATCGCGCGGCCGTCCTTGAGCTTGATCGACAGCCGGGCGAGCAGCCCGGCGGGGCTCGGGCCGCCGTTCTCGACCTCGACCCGAAGCGTGTTGACGCCCGACTTCAGGCGGCCGGCGACGTCGGTCTGAACTGGAACCTTGAAGCTGGTCCCGGCCGCGACCTGGGTCCCGTTGATCGTGAACTTGTGGCCGTCGTCGGCCACGGAAAGCAGAACGGCCTCCTCGACGGGCGAGTCGGCCGGGACGTCGATCTCGGCGACGAACAGGCGGTGTCCCTTGGGCTTGTCGGCGCCCTGGTCGGCGGCGTGCCAGATCCATCTCGCCGCGCCGAAATCGGCCTCGGTCGAGGCGACCTCGCTCCGGTGCTTGTCGAAGCCGATCCAGTCGGCCTTCCAGTCGCCGGCCGCCAGCAGTCCCATCGTCCACGCCGCGGGGTCGCTCCAGGTCGACGGCTTGCCGTCCCTGTCCCAGACCTTCACCTTCCAGAAGCATCGGTCGCGGCTTTTGAGCGGCTTGCCGGCGTAGGCGACGCCCGTCGTCTCGCCGCTCTCGACCTTGCCGGTGTCCCAAAGGTCGGCCTCGTCCTTCATCAGCCTGGCGCCGTCGGACGAGACCAGGATCTGGTAGGCCGTCTGCTTCTGCCCGCGCTGGGACGAGCCGACGTTCCAGCTCAGCCGGGGGGCCGTCGCGTCGATCCCCATCGGGTCAGTCCGGGATTCGACCCGGAGGTTGATCGGCGAGAGGCTCAGTTCCTGGGTCGGGGCGACGATCTGCGCGCCGGCCCGACCCTGAACCACGCCGAGCGTCAGCACGGCGAGCAGGCCGATCGAAGCCGACGCCTCGTAACATGATTTACTCGACATAAGACTCATCCTTTGGGTGAACGACGCGTCAACGTCCCGTCGCGGCGTCGGGCGCGAGCGAGTTGCCGTAGCCGATGATCACCGTCGAGGCGATCAGCACGACGAGGGTCAGGGCGACGAGGTTCCTGGTCCGGGGGCTGACCCCCTTCCATTCCTTGAGCGCGATCCCCCAGAGGGTGCTGAAGATCATGATGCTGGCCATGTGCAGGGTCCAGCTCGAGAACTTGAACCGCCCCATCTGGGTCTCGCCCATCGTGTAGAAGAAGAACTGGAAGTACCAGGTCACGCCGGCCGCGGCGCAGAACAGGTAGTTCCAGAGCAGCGGGACGGAACTCGACTCGTCGGCGTCGTCGAGCACCCGCGCGCCGGCGGCCATCTCCTCGCCCGGGGCGTCGGTCGCCGATTCGAGGATCAATTCGGGATCGCGCGCCGGACGGGCCGACGGCCGAGCGACGGGGCTGAGGTACTGATAGCCGGTCCTGTTCTTCATATGAAGCAGCACGCACCAGATGAAGTTGGTGGTGAAGCCCCCCAACAGCACCACGACCAGCACCGGCAGCCCTTGCCAGAGCTCGCCCGTTCCATGCTTGAGCGTCAACGCCTTGATCGGATCGCCTCGGTCCAGGCCGAACGAGAAGCAGGCGCTCATGATCCCCGAGAAGGTGGCGACCAGGACCCCCTTCTTGAAGTCGAACTCCTCGATCGACGCCTTCTTGGCCTCGTCGGACAGCTCGCGCTCCTTCGACATCCCCGCCATCCCCGCCACGGCGATCCCCGCCATGCAGACGAACACGCCGAACAGGACGATTTGGCCCGAGAGCGTCGGCAGGATCTTGGTGAAGAACTCCCCCTTCACCAGGGGCGGGACCAGCGTGCCGAACGCCGCCGTGTACCCGAGCGCCACCGCCATCCCCAGCGACATCCCCAGGTAGCGCATCGTCAGGCCGAAGGTCAGGCCCCCCAGCCCCCAGAGCACGCCGAAGAAGTAGACCCATCCGAGCGTCGAGGTCGACGTCTCGCGGATCACCGACGGCAGGTCGTTGGTCAGCGCCAGGCCGAGCGCCCACGGCGCGATGATCCAACTGAAAAAGCCGCCGGTGAGCCAGTAGGTCTCCCACGACCACTTCCGGACGAACCGGTAGGGGAGGTAGAAGCTGCCCGAAGCCAGCCCGCCGAGCCAGTGATACAGAAGGCCGAGGAATGGGTTGGGTGTCATTTGAGAATGTCGGTGGTGATGATCCGGGGTGAACT
The DNA here is from genome assembly GCA_937907405.1 of uncultured Isosphaeraceae bacterium. Taxonomy (GTDB): domain Bacteria; phylum Planctomycetota; class Planctomycetia; order Isosphaerales; family Isosphaeraceae; genus Paludisphaera. The sequence continues at coordinate 8,992 of CALCIC010000011.1, forward strand.
CTGCTGGGATTGTCGTCGATGAGAAACGGTCGACCGCCGTGGCTCGCGTCGTCACCCCTCACCCGGCCTTCGGCCACCCTCTCCCGCAAGGGGAGAGGGGGTGATCGTCTCGGCTCTCTCCCCCTTCTACCCTTGCGGGAGAAGGTGCCGCGAAGCG
>CALCIC010000012.1 GCA_937907405.1 uncultured Isosphaeraceae bacterium
GGGGTAGACGTCGACCCCCTCGACCACGGCCGCCTCGGCCGCGTTCTCCCGGGGGACGAGAACGCCGTCGCGATGCTCGGACGCCGCCTGGAGCGTCATCGAGAGGATGCCCTTCACCGGCCGGGTCTCGCCGGTGAGGGCCAGTTCGCCGATCACCGCGAAGTTCCCCGGCCGATCCAGCGCGATCTGGCCGCTGGCCGCCAGCATCCCGAGTGCGATCGGCAGGTCGAAGCCGCTGGCGTCCTTCTTCAAGTCGGCCGGGGCGAGGTTGATGACGATCCGATCGCCCGGCCGACGGTAGCCGGAGTTGACGATCGCCCGCTCGACCCGGTGCGTGCTCTCCTTGACGGCGGCCTCGGCCAGGCCGACGAGGACCGTCTTGGGCATCGAGGACGACGACACGTCGACCTCGACCTCCACCGGCGCCGCGTCGATCCCGATCAACGTGTAGGACGAGAGCTTGGCGAGCATGGTTTTCGATCGTCTCGACGCCGGCCCGATGCGGGGCAAGATATTCCATTCAGGAGAACCACAGTACACCATACGCCATCATGGCCTCATGGTGGAAGTCGACCTCGACGTCAGCGTTCCAGCAGCACCACGACTTCTTCCGCCATGGCGCCCTGGAAGTTCTTGAGATGCGGCAGGCACATCGATTTGGCCGTCCAGCCCTGTCTGGCCAGTTGGTTGAGCACCTCTTCAAGCCGAGCGAGGTCGAACTTCCCTTCGAAAACCTTGTCGCGCGACGTGAGGAGTTTGTACTCCTTGACGGGCCCGTCGTGATGGACGGTGAACGCTTCCACCGACGCCGCGGACGGCTCGGCCGGATGCTCGGGCGCCGCGACGGCGTGGGCCTGCGTCGGCTGCTCGGGCGCGAGGCTCCAGGCCTCGGCGTCCAACCCCTCGACGGCGATCCCCTGGTGGACGGGCGCGACGGGGGGGACGGGTTTGTCGGCGGGCGCCGTCACATGAAACGCCTTGCCGCATTTCTTGCATTTGATCCGGGCGCCCGCCAGACTCGCCGGGATCTTGCCACGTTCCCCGCACCCGGGACAGGACACGTTGAGCATCGTCTGGTCCTCCTCGACCACGGTCGTACGCGTGGATCGGTCGATGGATCGTCTCGCACCGCCGATCACGGTAACGCGCGGCGGAACGAGACGCCATGTGTTGCCCGCGAGCCCGCAACCCGCCTGGGAAAACCCACTTACAACCGTGTTCGTCGCCGAAAGCCCACACGTCGTCGGGAGGACGTCGAAACCGAGGCCGCGCGCTTGACGGCTCGATTAAGGCCGATACCTTGGAACCGACAAAAGGAAGCATTCGTCATCGGATCGCATCGTTCGGACGCGGTCTCCGACGCCCCAAGCCAAAGAAAGGGCCGCGAGCTTCGCGGCGGTCGTGCTCACATGAACTCCGACGACCCGATCGACCAACTCAATGACTTGATCGACGCTCTGCTGAACGAGAGCGACGTGTCGTGTTCGGCTTTGGCGTCGATGCTGACGGCGGCCCGCGATTCGATGCGCGACGGTTATCACGTCGCCCTGGCGCGGCGGGTGTGGGAGGCCAGCAACGCGCTGAAGCATCAATATCTTTACGCCGCGCCGCTCGCCGAG
>CALCIC010000013.1 GCA_937907405.1 uncultured Isosphaeraceae bacterium
TCAGGAACCTTTTTCGGAGGACTCAAGGGGGTCAGGAACCGGGGGAAATCAAGGGGGTCAGGGGGAATCAAGGGGAAAACCCGGTGTCAGTTCAGTTTTTCTCCCCTGCCAATCGGCCCCGCTGAGATCAGCCGAGAGCGTTAGGTCATCGGTTAGGAGCGAGCGGTGAAAGGGCGGCGCCAACGGCTGGCCTTGGCTCGACGGCGGATACAAGATGAGATAAGGTAGGGGACGATCGTAGCGGCTCGTCCCCTACCCGTTCTTGCCTTCCTCCCAAGACGCCCAGCCCATGCCCGACGCCGAACCGGAAATCCGCTTCGAAGCCGCCCTCGCCCAGCTCGAGGAGATCGTCGACGCCCTCCAGCTCGGCGAGCCCGAGCTGTCGTCCGCGCTCGCCAAGTACGAGCAGGGCGTCGTGCTTTTGGGCCGCTGCTACGGCCTCCTCGAACGGGCCGAGCGGTCGGTGACGATCCTGACCGGCGTCGACGACGAGGGCGAACCCGTCGCGATTCCGTTCGACGCCGCCGCGACCCTCGCCGAAACCGTCGTCGCGACCACGACGAAACCCAAGCCGGCCAAGCGGCGACGGACGGCCAAGACCGAACCCGGGCCGGAACCTGAAATCCAGGCCAAGCCCGAGCCGGAATACGACCGCTTCGACCCGCCGTTCTGAGGTCGGCCCTTACCCGCAGGACTTCCCGCCCGTGAACGCGGCCATGCGCTCCTGCATCTGCTCGGGCGTAAGGTCTTCCTTGTGAGTGGCGATCGACCAGTGGTGGCCGAACGGGTCGGTCAGCTTGCCGTAGCGATCGCCCCAGAACATGTCGGCCGGGGGCATGACCGCGGCGGCTCCCTCCTCGACGGCCTTGTTGAACGTGGCGTCGGCGTCAGTCACGTACAGGTGGATCGTCACCGGCGAACGCCCGTCCTTCGGGCCCGTCGCGCCCGCCGCCGGGAACTCGTCCGCCAGGAACAGCTTCGAGTCGCCGATCTGCAACTCGGCGTGCCCGACCTTCATCCGCCCGTCCTCGCCGGGGAACGGCATCCGGCCCAACTCTTTCGCGCCGAACGCCCGCTTGTAGAACTCAATCGCCTCCGCCGCCCCATCGACCACCAGGTGCGGAATGATCGTGCCGTACCCGTCCGGAATCGGCTTCACCATGACTGTCCTCCCATGGAATCGACGCCGCCACGGCCTGTCCACACGAACAGGGCTCGCGCCGGCCTCGTGAGTACAACCAGAGATCGGCTCTCTGTCAACGTTTGTACAGTAATCAAGGAAGAAAGTCCGACATTTTTCGCATGAAATCATGCGGGATTGGCGAGGTTGACGACTCATCCCCCTCGAAATCCGCTGTGCATCCTCGGGCCTGGCGGTTGGGCGTCGAGGATGGTTGATTCGGCTTCGAGAAGGTCTCGCCACCGGGCTTCGACCTCGCCTTGAGGCAGGACGTGGCCGGCCAGGACCAGGAAGACGTGGTAGTGGCCCAGCTCCGACGCGCCCAGGCGGTGGTAGAACCGCGCCAGCTCGCGGTCGTGGTCGCGACCGCGGCGGGCGAGGATCACGAACCGCTCGCAGGAACGAGCCTCGATGAGCGCCGAGATCAACAGGCGGTCGGTCAGTTCGTCCGACCCCTGCCCCTTGCGGACGAGGTTCCGAAGTGCATTCGCGTACGGGTTGCGATGCGTCCGCTCCAGCCGGCCGCCGCGCCTCGCCAGCAGGCGGACCACCGAATTCAAATGGGCCGTCTCGTCGTTGGCGACGGCGGCCAAGGTGCTCGTCCAGGCGTCCGGGCAAACCGGCTCGGGCCATCGATTCAAGAGCTCGAGCGCGTTGGCCGCGGCCTTCTTCTCCAGGTACGCGTGGTCGTTCAAAAGCGCCAGCGGCTCCTGAAGCGCTGACTCTCCCCAGGCGTCCGGCGTCCTCGAAATCAACGGCAAATCGTCAAGGCATAAGTCTTTACTCATGGTTCATCCACAAAAAATCGGCTGGAATCCGCCGCTTCCCCCAGCCATTGCATCGCCTGATGCGTGAATCATCAGGCCGAGATTCCGGTTCGAAACAGGCCCCGCGAGGGGCTGAGGCCGCCTCATCATTTGCGCAGTCTCTCTATTCCATCGTCCATTCCGCCAGCCGGTTAAGACGGAGGGGGCGGCTCGACTTTGCGTAACAAAGTTTCAGGGGCAGTCATGTGGACATTCTGGGAGGGAATGTCAACAATAGCAACGAGCGCCGGGGATTGGGGGATGGAAACCTCCAGGGTGGTCGTCATGCTTGGCGGATCGTCCAAGCCCGCGTGTTCTTCGTTGGCGGTGTAACAAGTTCTCCCATGACGAGCTGTTCTGAAACCTTGACCGCGTCGACCCTCGGCGAGCACCTCGACTTGCAGCGTCGCCGGGTGGAGGACGCGCTGGCGGCGTACCTGCCCTTGCCTGAGGGCGAAGCGTCGGCGGCGCGACCTGAGCGGCTGGCGTCGGCGATGCGTTACAGCGTATTGGGCGGGGGCAAGCGGCTGCGGCCGGTGCTTTGCCTGATGGCCGCCGAGGCGTGTGGAGGGAGCTGGCAGGGGGCCCTGCCGGCGGCCTGCGCGTTGGAGCTGGTCCATACGTATTCGCTGATCCACGACGACCTGCCGGCGATGGACGACGACGACCTGAGGCGCGGGCGGCCGACCTGCCACAAGGCGTACGACGAGGCCACGGCGATCCTGGCGGGCGACGGCCTCTTGACGTTGGCCTTCGAGTTGATCGCCAAGGGGGTGACGCCCGACTCCTCGGCCCTGGCCTGCGTCCGGATCTTGGCGGAGGCTTCGGGCCCCGACGGCATGGTCGGCGGTCAGATGGCCGACCTTCAGGCCGAGCACCGGGCGCTCGAGCGTCGCGACGAGGGCTCGCTGGCCGAGCTCGAGGCGATCCACCGCCGCAAGACCGGCGCGCTTTTGAACGCCCCGTTGCAGATGGGCGCCGTGATCGCGAGGGCGCCCGATTCGCACCGCGAGGCCCTGGCCCGCTACGGCAGGGCGGTCGGCCTGGCGTTTCAGATCATCGACGACCTGCTCGACGTGGAAGGCGATGAAACCAAGCTGGGCAAGCGAGTCGGCAAGGACTCCGGCCACGGTAAATGGACTTATCCCCGGTTCCTGGGGGTCGAGGGGAGTCGATCGAGGGCCCGGCAGCTCGCCCACGAGGCGATCGCCGCGCTGACGCCGCTCGAAGCGCGGGGCGACCGACTCCGCGACCTGGCGCTGGCTCTTTTGGAAAGGGATTGTTAATGCTCAGCCCCGACTCGCTTCTATCCCGGATCAGCGCGCCGGCAGACCTCAAGAAGCTGTCCGACAAGGAGCTCGATCAGCTCGCCGACGAGATCCGCGGCGAACTGATCGACGTGGTGGGACGACGGGCCGCGCACTTCGCCAGCAACCTTGGCGTGGTCGAGCTTTGCCTGGCCTTGCACCTGACCTTCGACTTCGCCGAAGACCGTCTCATCTGGGACACGGGCCACCAGATCTACCCGCACAAGTTGATTACCGGCCGGGCCGAGGAGCTGCACACGATCCGGACCAAGGGGGGCCTGATGGGCTACCCCAACCCGGCGGAGAGCCCCTACGACCTGTTCATGACCGGCCACGCCGGCTGCGCACCCTCGACGGCCCTGGGCCTGCGGCTGGGGGACGAGGTCATGGGCAGGCCCGACCGTCACTCGGTCGCCGTGATCGGCGACGGCGCGCTCCCCTCGGGCATCGTCTTCGAGGCGTTCAACCACGCCGGCGGCTCGCGGTCCAAGCTGCTGGTGATCCTCAACGACAACAAGATGTCGATCTGCCCCCCCGTCGGCGGCATCGCCAACGCGCTCGACCGGGCGCGGATGTCGACGACCTACAACGACTGGAACAAGCGGGTCCGCTCGGTCCTGCCGGCGATCCCCCTCGTCGGCGAGACGGCCGACCGCTGGCTTCAGCAGTTCAAAGACGCCGTCAAGGCCTCGCTTCAGCACGGGATGCTCTTCGAGGAGCTGGGTTTCACCTACCTCGGCCCGATCGACGGCCACGACCTCAAATTGGTCCGCTCGTACCTTGAGAAGGTCAAGGACATGGACGGACCGATCCTGCTCCACGTCCTGACCAACAAGGGCCACGGCTTCGAGCCGGCCGTGAAAGACCCCGTCAAGTTCCACGCCCCCGCGCCGTTCATGAAGGCCGAGGACGGGATCGTGCCGCTCAAGATCTCGACCAGCCAGACCTACACCGACGCCGTCAGCGCGGCCCTGATCGACGCCTGCGGCCGAGATCCGCGGGTGGTGGTGTTGACCGCCGCGATGTGCGAGGGGAACAAGCTTCAAAAGCTTCGCTCCTCGTTCCCCAAGCAGTTCCTCGACGTCGGCATCTGCGAGAGCCACGCCGTCGCCCTGGCGGCGGGGATGGCCAAGGCCGGCGCCCGGCCGGTCGTCGACGTCTACAGCACGTTCCTCCAGCGGGCCTACGACCAGATCTTCCAGGAGGTCGCGCTCCAGGACCTGCCGGTCGTCTTCTGCCTGGACCGCGCGGGGCTCGTCGGCGCCGACGGCCCGACCCACCACGGCAGCTACGACGTCGCCTCGATGCGGATTTTCCCGAACCTGGTGATGATGGCTCCCGGCGACCAGCGCGACGTCGGACCGATGCTCGACTTCGCGTTGGAGCAGAACTCCCCCGTCGCGATCCGGTACCCGCGGGCCAACCTCCACGCCGTCGAGCGCGAGGTCCAGCCGATCGAGCTGGGGCAGGCCGAGATCATCGACTGGGAGACCGACGGCATGATCATCGCCTGCGGCGCCCAGCTCGGCGCCTGCCTGCAAGCCGCCGAACGGCTCCACAAGCGGTACGGCCTGCAAGTCGGCGTGATCAACGCCAGGTTCATCAGCCGCTCGACCGCGCGACCGTCTGCAAGGCGATCGAGGAGGCCTCGTTCGTCCTGACCGTCGAGGAAGGCTGCCTGCCCGGCGGCTTCGGCTCGGCCGTGCTCGAAGCCGCCAACGACGCCGGGCTCTCCACCTCCCACGTCCGCCGCCTGGGCCTGCCCGACCGGTTCGTCCTCCACGCCGAGCGCGACGAGCAACTCGCCGAGGTCGGTCTCGACGTGGACGGCGTCACCGCCGCCGCGGTCGAGTTGGCCCGCGCCGTCGGTCTTGAGTTCACCGATCTGAGCCCCGCGACCGACGCCCCCGCGACCGCCCGGCAGAACGGCGTCGCGCCGGCGCCGGCCGGTCGCGGCTGAGGCCGCAATCGACCGGGGATTCCGATGGAACCGACTTCCGCCGAACCCGCCTCGCATCCGCGTCCGTTCGCCTCGCCGCTGCGGCTCATGATCCTGGGCAACGGCGGGCGCGACGAGGTGCGGGCCCACGTCGCGGTCCTGACCGCCGAGATCGAGGCCGTCGACGGCGTCGAACTGGCCGGGATCGACCTGTCGGCCGATTCCGACCTGTCGCGACTGCCGGCCGACGTCGCCGTGGTGGTCGGCGGCGACGGCAGCGTGTTGCACACGGTTCGGCGGATGGGCCTTCACCCCACCCCCGTCGTCGGCGTCAACGCCGGCCGGCTCGGCTTCCTCGCCGACCTCGCGCCGGATACGTTCTGCCCCCACCTGCACGACCTGGCCGAGCGCCGGTTCACCATCGAGAACCTGATGACGATGGCCTGCACCGTGATCTCGACGAAGGGACCGACCCGCGAGTTCCGCGCGCTCAACGACGCCGTGATCCGCGCCGCGCCGTATTTCAAGATCGTCGAGATCGGCCTGTCGATCGACGGCGAGAGCGTGATGAGCTACCGGGGGGACGGCCTGATCGTGGCCACCCCCGTCGGCTCGACGGCCCACAGCCTCTCGGCCGGCGGCCCGATCCTGCCGCCGAACGCGCATATGTTCGTGATCACCCCCATCTGCTCGCACACGCTGACCCAGCGCCCGCTGGTCGACGGCGGCCACAAGACTTATGAGTTGGTCACCCACGGCGAGGGGATCGTGACGATCCTGGTCGTCGACGGCCAGGTCCAGATCCCGCTCCAGGCCGACGACCGCGTCACCATCCGCCGCGGCAATCCCCCCTTCCCCATGGTCCGCCTCCCCGGCCACAGCTTCTACCGCACCCTCCGCGACAAACTCGGCTGGGGCGCCTACCCCGCCGGCGACCGCGGGCCGAGGGCGTAGATCAGGGAGCGGACGCCGTGAGCCCCGCACGAAACCGCCTCGCCCGCCGGCTGCTCATCGTCGCGATCGCCTGCTGCGCGGGCGCGATGCTGGTCGCCTTCCGGTCGCGAGACGGCAACCTCGCCGAACGCCTTACGATCGTCCTGTTCATCGGCTTCGGCGTCTCGATGTGTCTCTTCCTCATGCTGGTCGCGGCGACGACGGCCCGATACAAGGTCGACGTGATGCGGCTTCGGCGACGCCCCGCACTCTCGGCCGACGAATTCATCGCCCATTGGCCCTCTCCGGGCAAGCTCGACCGCGACGCGATTCGCCTGGCGCGGACCCTCGCCGCAAGGCATCTGAAGGGTTTCGGCGGCCCCTCGATTCGTCCCACCGACCGGCTGGAGGAGGATCTCCATCTGCCCGACCTGGGCCCCTGGTTCGCCGACGACTTCTCCGAGGTACTGGCGGAAACCCTGAATATCGACGAAAATGTGGTCGAACGAATGTTCAACAAGCGCTCGATCGCGACCTTCGGCGACTTGGTCCTGGCGATCGCCGAGGTCGCCGAGACGGTGCCGAAAGTCCATCCGCTCTGGGATCGCAACCTGGATGCCAGGGCCTCCAAACTTCTCCCGCCCTTCCGCGAGGACGCCGAGTCATGAGCTTCCCCCACAACGCCCCGTTGGGCCGTCACTTGCTCGACCGTCGCGGGTTCTTGTCGCACATGGCGACGGGGGTCGGCGGGATCGCGCTGAGCGCGCTTTTGGCCGAGCAGGGGTTGCTGGCGGCGGACGAGGAATCGAAATCCAATCCGCTGGCGCCCAGGAAGCCGCACTTCCCGGGCAAGGCGAAGCGGGTGATCCACATCTACTGCACCGGGGCGGTCAGCCACCTGGACACCTGGGATTACAAGCCCGAGCTGATCAAGCGGCACGGCCAGCCGATGCCGGGTTCGGACAAGTTGATCACCTTCCAGGGCGAGAACGGAGCGCTCGCCAAGAGCCCCTGGGAGTTCAAGCCGCGCGGCCAGTCCGGCAAGTACGTCTCCGACCTGCTGCCGAACCTCGCCGAGTTGGCCGATGAGATGTGCTTCTTCCACTCGCTGACCTCGAAGACCAACACCCACGGCCCCGGCGAGATGTTCATGTCGACCGGGTTCACCCTCGAAGGCTTCCCCAGCATCGGCGCCTGGGTCAGCTACGCGCTCGGGACCGACCACCAGGACCTGCCCGCCTACGTGGCGATCCCCGACCCGCGCGGCGACCCGCAGCAAGGGCCGGCGAACTGGACCAACGGCTTCCTGCCCGCCGTCTACCAGGGGACGTCGTTCAACGCCGACCGGCCGATCCGCCACCTCGCCCGCCCCGAGACCATCAACCCCGACGACGACCGCGCCACCCGCGACTTGATCCGCCTCATCAACGACGAGCACCTGGCGCGCAACCCCGGCGACACCGAGCTTTCGGCCCGGATCGCCGCGTATGAACTCGCCGCCCGGATGCAGCTCAGCGCCCCGGAGGTCGGCGACCTGTCGCGCGAGACTCCGGCGGTCCAGTCGCTCTACGGCCTCGACGACGCCAATCCGCTGCTCGCCGGCTTCGGCCGCAACTGCCTGCTGGCCCGGCGGCTGATCGAGCGAGGGGTGCGGTTCGTCACGGTGTTCAACGGCGCGTTCGCGATGGGCGAGGGCATCCTCAACTGGGACGGCCACAAGCGGATCAAGTCCGACTACGACCGCCACGGCCC
>CALCIC010000014.1 GCA_937907405.1 uncultured Isosphaeraceae bacterium
CCCGCCGCGACCGCCTCGCTCAACATCGGCAAGACGATCGCCGAGCGACTGGTCCCGAGGTTGTCGTGACCTGCTTCAAGAACTTCCCATTCCACAGAGAGGCGGCATCACAATGGATTTGCCCAAGCTCGCTCGGGTCCGACAGCACATCCCCCAACCGCGCGTCGAGGACGTACCGGGGACGGTTCGTCGGCTGATCCTCGAGAGCCGGATCCGCGACCGCGTGCCGGCCGGCGGGACGGTCGCGGTGGGGGTCGGCAGTCGGGGGATCACGGGGATCGCCACGATCGCCGGGGCGGCGGTCCAGACGCTCAAGGAGATGGGCTTCAAGCCGTTCATCGTGGCGGCGATGGGCTCGCACGGCGGGGCCACACGCGAGGGCCAGGCCGAGCTGCTGGCCGGCTACGGCGTCACGGCCGAGGCCATGGGGGCGCCGATCAAGAGCGACATGGACACGGTCGTTCTGGGGACCAACCCGATCGGCCTGCCGATCTACTTCGACCGCAACGCCCACGAGGCCGACGGCATCGTGCTGCTGAACCGGGTCAAGCCGCACACCGACTTCCGCTCGACCTACGAGTCGGGCGTGGTCAAGATGCTCACGATCGGCCTGGGCAAACGCGACGGCGCCAGCCAGGTCCACAAGCTGGGCATTCGGGGGCTTCAAGAGGTCCTTCCCGCCGTCGGCCGGTTCCTGGTGAAGAACACCAAGTTCGCCCTCGGGTTGGCGATCCTCGAGAACTCCCGCGACGAGACGGCCGAGATCGTCGCGCTCGAGCCCGACACGCTGTTCGACAGGGAACCGGCGCTGCTCGACAAGGCCCGGGAGTTGATGGGACGGCTGCCGTTCGACCAGATCGACCTGCTGGTGGTCGGCGAGTTGGGCAAGAACTACTCGGGGTCCGGGATGGACCCCAACGTGATCGGCCGGCTGATGATGGAGACTCAGGACGATTTCGAGACCCCGCGGATCACCCGGCTGGTGGTCCTCGACGTCTCGGACGAGAGCCACGGCAACATCGTCGGCGTCGGCTTCGCCGATTTGACCACCGAACGCCTGGTCGCGCGGCTCGACCCCATGTCGTTCCGGATCAACGTCCTGACCTCGTGCTCCCTCGAACGGGCCCGAATCCCGATCACCCTGCCGACCGACCGCGAGGTCATCGAGAAGGCGATCGAGACCTGCTGGCGGATCGACCCCGCCGAGGCCCGGATCGTGGTGATCCCCAACACGCTCGAAGTCGAGGAGCTCTGGGTGTCGGAACCCCTCGACGCCGAAGTTCAGGCGAACTCCCGACTGACCCGCGAGACCGACTTCATGCCGATGCCGATCTCGGCCGACGGCGCGCTCGACCGAGCGGGGATGTTCCCCGAGAGCGTCTGCGGGCGGCGGAACCGAACGAAGGCCGCGCATTGACCATGGCCGTCCCGCGATACCGCATCCTGGCCCTGGACGTCGACGGCACCTTGCTCGACCGCCACGGCGCGCTACGGACGTCGACCATCGAGGCCGTCGCTCGCGCGGCGAGGGCCGGGATTCGCCCGGTCCTCTGCACGGGCCGACGCTACCGCCGCGCGCGGCCGATCGCCGACCTGCTCGGCCTCGACGCGCCGATCGTCTGCAACTCGGGGGCGATCGTCAAATCTCCGGGCGACCACGGCACCCTCTGGCGCGCCGACTTCGACCCGGAGACCGCCGCCGCATTGCTCGATTTGTTCCACGCCCACGACCAGTTGATCGTCGCGTTCAACGACCGCCCCCCCGATCAGGCGGATTTCCGGGTTTCCCGGTTCTCGTCCGGCCGGCCGCATTACGACGACTACGTCGACCGCAACCGAGAGCACGCCGAGCCGGCCGTCGACTGGACCGCCGAGGCGCTCTTCCACATGTGCGCCGTCGGCGAGCGCGACGAGATGACCGCGTTCGAGCGGATCGTCCTCGACGCGTGCGCGGGGCGGGTCCGCACGTTCGTTCAGCGGAGCCCGGCCTACAAGGGGACGATGTGCGAGGTCGTTCGCAAGGACGCCGGCAAGTGGGCGGCGGTGCTCCACGTCGCCGTGCTTTGGGGCGTCGCCCCCGAGGAAATCTGCGCGGTGGGGGACGACGTCAACGACGCCACCATGATCGAGGGCGCCGGCCTGGGAGTCGCGATGGGACACGCCCCACCCGCCGTCCTGGCCCTGGCCGACCACGTCACCGGCGACCACGACGAGGACGGCGTCGCGATGCTGATCGACGGGCTTCTGGCGGGCGACGTCGGACCGGGGCGGATCGGCCCCGGGGCTCCCTCGTAAACTTCTTTGAATCCACGTGTTTACTGCTTGTAGACCTCACTGATGCTCGATAGGATTTCGGCTGTCCGCGAATCAGGCGTTTGAAGCCGAGTTGCACGCGACGAAGCGACGCTCGACGGCCTCTCCAGTGAGTCCGCCTCCGCGCGCCCGATTTCGACGACGTCCCGGCCGCCTGATCCTCGCGGCGATCCACTCCTACTATTCGGATCGTTATTCTATTGATAGGATCAGTATGATGTCGTCGAAACCGCGTCTCGGCTTCACCTTGATCGAGTTGCTGGTCGTCATCGCTATTATCGCCGTCTTGATCGCGCTGTTGCTGCCGGCGGTGCAGTCGGCCCGGGAGGCGGCCCGTCGCGCGCAGTGCGTGAACAACCTCAAGCAGATGGGCCTGGCGTCGCACAATTTCGCGTCGGCCAACGGCTGGTTCCCGCCGGGTTTCGGCCCGACGCCGACCATCGCCGTCCCGCTTTACCCGCGCCCCACCCCCGCCGTGCAGATTCTTCAGTATCTCGAGAACGCGAACCTCTACAACACGTTCAACTTCGCGTACAACCTCAACGGGATCTCCAACAACCGGGCCAACGACGCGAATTACACCGCCGGGACCCAGATCATCTCGGCCTACATCTGCCCGTCCGACGGCAGCACCACGAAATTGTTCGGCATCCTGGGGTACAACAACTATTTCGCCTCGATCGCCGCCTCGGCCTGCGTCGAGCTGGGGGCCCCGCCTTCGGGCTACGCGGCGAACAAGACGGAAGTGAACACGGTCAACGCCGGCGCCTTCAGCGTGATGCTGGACTACGGCGCGCCCCAGACCATCGGCGGGGCCAACAATCCCGACTACCAGAAGGTGACCGGCAAGGCGACGATCGCCACGTTCACCGACGGCACGAGCAACACCACCCTGTTCTCCGAGGTGATCCGGTCGATCGCATCCGCCAACCTGGCGACCGACCTTCCCGATACCAGCAACATGAACGTCTTCGGGATCGCCGCCGGCAGCTTCACGACGAGCATCATCCCGCCGGTCGCCACGTGCGTCGCCGGCGCCCGGCTCAAGTACCGGGGGCAGCAGTATTATCGCGGCATCGCCCCGACGGCGTTCTACTCGCACACCCAGACGCCCAACCCGTCAACCTTCGACTGCGCCAATTCGAGCGATTACATCTGCGCCCACATCGCGGCGCGGAGCTACCACTCCGGCGGCGTCAACAGCGTGTTCGCCGACGGTTCGGTTCGGTTCATCAAGAACTCGATCAACCCCCTCGCCTGGCGGGCGCTCGGCACCAGGGCCGGCGGCGAAATCGTCAGCTCCGACGCCTATTGACTCTTGACCGCGACCCGACCTATTGGATGCCCCGACGGCCGGGCGGAACTCCGTCCCGGCCGCTTTACGCGCGACGCCCGAGGTTCCTTCATGAATAACCGGCATCGAATCTTCAGCCTGGCGTTCCTCCTCCTTCCCCTCGCCGGCTGCGGCCCGAGCGGAGCGTCGTCGACCTCCAATCCATCGGAAGAGGCGGCGCTTCAGCAGGTCGGCGAGATGCTCAGGGAATACCAACTGTCCAACGGCTCGCCCCCCCACACGATCAAGCAGTTGCAGGCGAACGCCGGGGCCTCGCCCGGCGGCTTCGAGCAGCTCAGGTCGAGCGGCATCGAGGTCGTCTGGGGCGCGACCCTGCCCGACACCAAGGAGGAACCCGGCGGCAGTCCCGACGAGGACGTGCTCGCCTACGGCAAGGACGTGCCGGAGAGGGGGGGGGCCGTCCTGCTCCTGAACCGGACCGTCCGGACCATGACCGCCGACGAATTCAAGGCGGCCCCCAAGGCCAAGTCGACCGCCCCGGCCAAGTCGTCCTCGAAAACTCGGAGCGCCTCCAAATGAACAACCGTGGATGGACGTTCGCCTTTTCCCTGCTCGCCCTGACCGCCGCGCCGGCCGCCGCGACCGCGGTCGAGCCGACCCGGATTCGGGTGCTCAGCTACAACATCCACCACGGCGAGGGGATGGACGGCAAGCTCGACCTGGAACGGATCGCCCGGGTGATTCAATCGGTCGACCCCGACGTCGTCGCACTACAGGAAGTCGACCGGGGCGTCAAGCGGACCGGCGGGGTCGACGAGCCGGGCGAACTGGGGCGACTCACGAAGCTGACCCCGATCTTCGAGCGGAACATCGTCTTCCAGGGGGGCGACTACGGCAACGCCGTGCTGACCCGTCTGCCCGTGACGGGGCATCGCAACGTCCCCGTCCCCTCGCACTACGTCGGCGAGCAGCGCGGAGTGCTGACGGTCGACCTGACCGCGGCCGACGCCCGCAGGACGCCGATCCGGTTCATGGCCACGCATATCGACTACCGCCCCGACGACGCCGAACGCATGGATTCGGTCAAACGGATCGAGGAAGTCGCCCGAGAAAATCCCACGCTTCCCACGATCCTCGTCGGCGACCTCAACTCGATGCCCGACAGTCGGGTGATCAAGGCGTTCGGCGAGAACTGGACCCGCACCGATTCAACGCCGACGCTGACTTTCCCCGCCGACAAGCCGAATCGCCAGATCGACTACGTCCTGGTCCGCCCCGCCGCGCGCTGGAAGGTCGTCGAGATCCGCGTCCTCGACGAGCCCGTCGCCTCCGACCATCGCCCCCTGCTGGTGGTCTTGGAACTCGTCGATTGATCTGAAAAACGGCCGCCGGGCGGTGTTGAATCGTCCGGCGGCCGTTCGCCATTGGTCGCTTCGATTCGATTCGATCAGGCCGTCTCCGCCGGCTCGGGGCCGCGCGGAGATCGGTCGGGGTTTGCTTCGGATGGACGAAGGCTCAAGGCTTCCGGACGACGTTGGACGTGCCGTTGTTGGCCGTATTACCCGCCACGTACGTTGACCAGAGTTCCAGAGTCCCTCCCACGCTGTAGACCCCGCCGCCGTCGCCGGTCTGGCTGCCGTTGGCGGCGTTGCCGGTCACCGAATACCCCTGGATGCTCACCTTGCTGTTCAGGGCGTAGACGCCGCCGCCGTAAGCCGTCTTGCCGGTCGCCTGGTTGAGCGCGATTTGGCACCGGGCCATCGAGAGGATGCTGTCCTCGCTGAAGACGCCCCCCCCCAGGGCCGCGCCCGGCGAGTTCACGAGGTTGCCCGTGATGACGCTGTCGACGAGGTTCGCGCGTCCGGCGGTCGTGCTGAGACCGCCCCCCTTGGAGGTCGCCTGGTTGTAGCTGATCGAGCAGGAGTCGACGTTCAGCAAGCCGCTGTTGGCGAGCCCTCCCCCCGAGTCGGCCGAGTTGTACATGATCCGGGTCCGGCTCACCGAAGTGACGCCCAGCTCGCCGTTGCCGACGCCGCCGCCGTCGCCGGAGGCGGTGTTGCCGGTGACGGTGCAGCCGCTCAGGTCGGTTTCGCCATTCTCATCGACGTTAATGATGCCGTCCGGATAGCTGTAGGTGACGAACGTGGCCCCCTTGGTGAAGACGCCGCCGCCGTCGACCGCAGTGTTGCCGGTGATGGCGGTTCCGTTCGCGGAGGTGACGCCGAGGCCGCCGGTGGAGAGACCGCCGCCGTTCTCGGTCGCGGTGTTGCCGCTGACGGTGCAGCCGTTCAGCGTGGTCGCGGCGCTGAGGCCGACCACGAAGAAGGAGCCGTTGGTGGCGACGCCGCCGCCGTTCCTGGCG
>CALCIC010000015.1 GCA_937907405.1 uncultured Isosphaeraceae bacterium
GCGCCCGAGCCGACGGCTGCGGACCAGGCGGAGGGGCTTTTCGAGAAGGGGAGGGCCGCCTTCAAGGACGGCCTTTACACGGCGGCCCTCGACTTTGACGATCAGGCGCTGAAGCAGCTTCCCGACGACCCGGCGCTGCATGAATTCCGCGCGCTCGCCCTGTTCGCCATGAAGCGATACTCCGAGGCCGCCACGGCCCTTTATCCGGTGCTCACGATCGGCCCCGGCTGGGACTGGGCGACCCTGATCGGGCTTTACGACAAGTCCGAAACGTACACGGCCCAGCTCCGGGCGCTGGAGGCCCAGGTGACCGCCGATCCTGAATCGGCGCCGGCGCGCTTCCTACTCGCCTACCACTACCTGACCCAGGGGCACGGCGAGGCGGCGCTGGAGCAGCTTCGGACGGTTACGCAGCTTCAGCCCAAGGACAAGGTCTCGGCCCAGTTGCTCGAACAGCTCGAAAAGGCGAAGCGCGAGGCGCTCGGCGGGAACGTCTCGGCGGCCGTTGAGGACGCCAAGCCGCCGGCGCCGAGGAACGGCGCCCCCGCGGCCGAACCGCGGCCCGACGCGACGGTGAAGGATGGAAGCATCAAGGGAATCTGGACCGCCGAGCCCTCGCCGGAGACGACGATCCGCCTTGATCTGTCCGAGGCGGGCAAGTTCACCTGGAAGGTGACCGACCACGGCAAGACGAGGCAGTTCGACGGTGTGCGGACCAACGGACACAACCTGCTCACCCTCGCCCAGACCGGCGTCAACCCGCAGCCGCCGATCGTCGGAAAGCTCTCCTGGAAAGACGACGACCACTTCACCTTCACCCTGTCCGGCGGCGGTCCGAGCGATCCGGGGCTGTCGTTCTCGCGATCGAACTGACCGCGTCCCATGGACCGAAGATTCAGCCTGCGGCCGGTCCCCGACCATGTGCATCAAAACCCACCATTCTTGCTTCAATCGAGGAGTCCGTTAGAATCTTTCCGGAGACTCCGCGGGCCGCGCCCCACTCCGCTTCCGCGTTTTCGTCATAAATGGCGAGTTTCGTCCCGAAGCCGCGACGAGCCGCGATCGATCGACCGGATCGCTCACCTCGGGTCCAAGAGGCGCTTCGCAATGCTGAACTTCACGACCAGCGAGGTGAGCGACGTCCTGGTCATCAACTTCGAGACCACCGACGACGAGAACCAGGACTGGCAGTTCGGCCAGCGCGACTGGCTATATAAGCTCATCGAGTCGCGCGAGGAGGGCCGATTCGCCATCGACCTGACCGACATCACTTACCTCGCCAGTTCCGAGATCGGCTTCCTGGTCACGATCAAACGACGGATCGACCGTCGCAAGGGACAGGTCGTGATCTACGGAATCTCGCCGTACATCATGGACATTTTTCGGACGATGAACCTGCACAAGGTGCTCGACATCGTCGACAACCGCGCCGCCGCGATGGCGAAGCTCAGGCCCTGAACCGGCGGCGGAGCGCGACGAATCAGCGCCGGGGCGGCGTCTCGACCTTCTCCCGGGCGATCCGAGCGGCGGCCAGGCGATCGAAGATCTGGATCTGCACCTGTCCGGGTTGCGGCGACTCGGGCACGAGGACGACGGGAGGTAGTCCGCCGGTCAGCTCGCGGAGCGTCGGGGCGTAGGTCGAGGCCCCCTCGGTCTGCGACTTGAGCGCGACGATCCAGCGGAGCTTGGGATCGGCGGCGGCGTCGTGAATCTGGGCGAACGTCGCCCCCTCGCGCCGGCTGAAGTACAGCGACCAGTCGGTGAGGTCGAGGACCCCGCCTTCTTCGGGTGCCCTGTTCGAGAGCCAGATCCCGGCGTCCCAGTAGACGTTGAACGGCCCTGGCGTGCTCACGGCGGCGCCGTGGAACCGGGGGAGCAGAATTCCCAGGGCCACGGCGCCGGCCCACACGGCGGGCCCCGGCCGCAGCCGCTCGCCGGGCGCGCCGAGGAGTCGACCGTCGAACGATAGGTGGTCCATCAGCCAGGCCAGACCATGGGCGGCGATCAGGGTCAGGATCATCCCCGGCACCAGCGCGTTGCGGGGGGAGCAGTAGCCGGCGGTGGCGTGGAGCCGAATCAGGGCCGCGGCCGACGTCGCCGAGAGCACGCCCAGGAACAGCCAGGTCCGCGCCGGCGCGCGGCTCGACCGCGCCGCCGCCAACCCGAGGACCGCCAGCGCCAGGACCGACAGCGGCACGTTCGCGTTCACGGCTTCGAGCATCTGAACACTCGCCAGCCGGTACGTCTCGAACACCGTCTGACCGGACGCAAGCGGCGTCTCGCGCTCAAGGGCGACCGCCGGTGAATGGGCTTCGAGCCCCAGCGCGCGGGCCAAGCCCGGGCGGGTGGCGAGCTTACCCTTCGCGGCCATGTACGGCCCCGCCAGCACCAGCGAGCCGACGGCCAGGAACGCGATCGCGCGCCACCATCGCGGCCAGTTGATCCGCGTCACCGGGTGCAGCGGCAACAGCGCCAGCGTCGCCACGGCCGCCGCCGGCAAGAGCAACCCCTCGGGACGGCCGAGGTACGCGAGCCCGCCGAAGCCGACCGCCAACGGCAGCCAGAAGAACCCCCCCTCGCGAAGGAACCGCGCCGAGGCCCACAAGCCCCACGTCCAGAACAGCAGGAACGTCGACTCGCTGAGCACGTTGACGACGACCGACCCCACCACCGGATTGACGACGAACAGGACCACGCCCAGCCACGCGGCGCGGTCGCCGAACAGGTCGCGGGTCAACAGATAAACGGGGATCACCAGCAGGACGACGGAGGCGAAGCCGAGCGCCACGGCGGCGCGCTCCCACCACTCGGGGCCCTCCACGCCGATCAGCCGGTGCATCGCCACGATCCCCAGCGGGTGCAGCGGATGGTCCATCCCGCGCACCAGTCCGTCGCGCCAGGCGCCGGCGTCGATCTGCCGGGCCGACTCGATCGACCGCAGACCGTCGCGAAGCCGGGCCTCGGAATGACGGAGCGTCCAGTGCAGAAACACGGCCGCGACGGCCGTCAGCAGGAAGATCCGCCAGACGTGACGCGCCGGGCCGACGACGTCGGGTTCCAGCGTGGGCGCGGGTTCAGGCGTTGCGACGTCCATGTCGACACTCCTTTGCAAGGGACTCAGCGTCTCGTCGTCGGGTCGACGGCCTCGGACCGGGCGGCGGCGGGAGAAAGCTCGAAGATATGGACTTGCGACATCCCCTTGCGCCGGGTCGCGGGGAACGATCGGATCGGGGTCCGGTCGCCGACGAGGTCGCGGATCGACTGGCAGTACGACCAGGGGCCGATCAAGAAGGCGTCGTGCGCCACGACCCAGCCCAGACCCGCATCCCCCGGCGGTCGGCCGAAGTCGCCGAACGAGTAGCCGGCGCGCTGACCGTAGAACAACGCCCAGCCCTTCAGGTCGAGGACCCTCGCGTCCGGCGCGGTGTGGCTCGCCAGCCATTCGCCGGCCTGGCGATAGCCGGCGTAGCTCTCGTTCCGCGGCGCCAGAGTCGACGCTCCCCAGATCGAGCCGCAAACCAGAAGGCACGCGCCGCAAGCCGTCGCCTGGATCAAACGGCGGCGCTGTTCGGTCGCGCCGCGCGCCAGCCGGGCCGCGACGAGCTCCGAAAGCCGGACGACGCCGCGGGCGGCGACGGCGATGACCGGCGACGCCAGGATCAGGGCGTGTCGGGGCGTGCAGTAGCCTCCCGTCGCGTACAGACGGACGAGGGCCAACGACCAGGCGACGCAGACGATCCCCACGAACCACCGCCCCCGCGCCCGTCCGGGGTCGTGATCCGGCGTTCGGAGCAGGAGGCCGAGCCCCGCCAGGATGAGCAGCGGCGTGGTGACGGCGCCCTGGACGGCCCGGAACATGCCCCGACAGGACGTCGCGAACGCCTTGACCGCCGACTGGTCGGGATCGAGCGGCCGTTCACGCTCGACGGCCATCGCCGACGACTTCGGCGCCAGTCCGAACAGGCGAGCCACCGCCGGCTTGGTGCCGATCCCTCCCTTGAGCGCGACGTAAGGCCCGATCAGCAACAGCGGGCCGACGACCACCAGGGCCGTCGCCCGCAGCCAAACCGGCCGAGGAAACCGGATCGACGGCCGGACGGCCATCAAACAAAGCGTCGCGGCCAGGGCGGCGGGGAGGAGCAGGCCCTCGGGCCGGGTCATGTAGGCTGATCCCGCCGCGATCAGGGTCGGCGGCAGCCAGGCCGTCGAGCCGCGGCGGAAGAACCGCAACGCGAACCAGCACCCCCAGGTCCAGAACAAAAGGAAGACGCCCTCGGACAGGACGTCGGCCAGGACGTGGCCGGTGACCGGAACCAGGTAAACCAACAGGCAGGCGAGCCAGGCGACGGCCGGGCCGTAAAGCTCCAGCGCCACAAGATAAAGCGGAACCACCAGCAAGACGCCGGCCGCGACCGAGACCGCCTGCGCCGCAGTCTGCCAGTCGCTCGGCCGTTCGCCGCCGCCGAGCAACCGATGCGATGCGGCGATCGCCAGGGGATAAACGGGATGATCGACGGCCCGGGTGATCGTCGCCTTCCAGTCGCCGCGCTCGGCCGCCTGGGCGCCGGCGACGTATCGCAGGCCGTCGGCGTACATGACCTCGGTCCGCGCGGCCAGCCATCCCAGAAGAACCGCCGCGAATGCGGCCAGCAGCGCGATCCGCGTTGCATGTTGCGAGGTGCTCAACTGCGGTTCCATCCTTTCGCCGTTCGTTCCATCGCGGGCCGTTCCATGGCCCCGGCCGTCCGCCTGTACTAACGCGGTTTAATTGGGAGGGCGAGGCTCCCGCCGAGCCGCACTGGCCGGCGTGGCTCGGCGGGAGCCTCGCCCTCCCAGATCAGTCCTCGCCTGGCGTGCAATCCGACAGCCACCTCGCTACCCTCGTCGTTCCGCCTCGATCGGTCGAGACCGGCGACCGATTCCCAACGGTCTTCCATGCACCTCGACCGGCCTTCCCTCGACCTCCTCGGCGATGGCGAGGACGCGGCGCCCGCGCGGTCCGCGTCCTCGGCGGAGCCGCCGGGCGATTCGTCCGATCGCGCGCCAGGCTTTTCGTTCAACCGACCGGTTCGCCAGGGCCGCCCAGGCGCCCTTGACCGCCGCCTCCGACTCGACCACCCACGCCAGGGCGAGAAACTGCCACCGAGGCGTGTGCTTCCGAAAGTAGAGAAGCTTGCTGTGCCGGATGACGACCCGCATCTTGGGCGAAACCGGCCGATTCTGCAAGGGATCTCGGTGGACCACGCTCACGGTGGGATCGTACTCGACCCGCCAACCCTGGTTGCGAGCCGTCCGGCAGAGGGCGACCTCTTCGTGATAGAGGAAGAAATCCTCGTCGAACCCCCCCAGTTCGGTCATCATCCGGGTGTTCACGAGCATGCAGGCGCCGGTCACCCATTCGACCGGCCCGGATCGGATTCGACCTTCGACCTGGTACTTGCGTCGATCGCGAGGGAGGAACTGCTCGCGGACGGTCCGAGCCAGACTGGGGAAGACGCCGACCGAGCCCTGAGGGCTGCCGTCGGCGTTCCGCAGGCCGAAGCCGACGACGCCCGGGGGGCCGTCGGGAAGGGCGTCGAGGGCGTCGACGCGGTCGAGCATCCGGCCGATCGTCCCGGGGTCGATCTCGACGTCCGGGTTGAGCAAAAGCAGCCAGCGGCCGCGCGACTGTCGCCAACCCGCGTTGACACCGACGGCGAATCCGCCATTATCGGGCCGAAGCACGAGCCGGAGACCCGGCCGTTGAAGGATCGAGGTCTCGGGGACCGGGCCGACCGACGCGTTGTCGACGACCACGACCTGGCACGCGCCCGAAAGGAATTCGGGCTCCTCGACCAGCCTGGAAACCAGGTTGAGGACGTCCGGCCAGCCGTTGTAGTTGACGACGACGACCGTCAGCCGGGGTTCCGACCGACGAGGAATCGATGATCGGCGGGAGGAGACGTCCACGAAATCGACCTCGACGGA
>CALCIC010000016.1 GCA_937907405.1 uncultured Isosphaeraceae bacterium
CCATCAACCGCCTCTGCTGGACGAGATTTCCCACCCACTTTCGAGACGCTCACCTTTCGGACATGGTCGGCGAATGCGCGGGGTTGGTTCGAGCCGAAAAACGTCGTACAATCAGGCGTCCGCCGTCCGATCGTGCTTGACGTCGCCGCATCAGGGTCTGAACGGCTGTCAAGAAGCCTCCCGCGTCGAAGGAACCTCGCCTTCGGCGCATCGATCGATTGGAGGATTCACACGCTCGCAGCGCGCGGAAGCGTCGGCCTCCATGCCAACGACTTGCGCCGCCACCAGGCCAAGCTGAAGCGAGATCACACCCAGAAACATCCCGAATGCGGAGCCGCGTGAATGACCAACTTCGACGGGAAAGGTTTGGGCCGCCTCGTTTCCCTCCTGTTGATCGCCGTCTCGTCCGCGGGCGCGCAG
Organism: uncultured Isosphaeraceae bacterium; assembly: GCA_937907405.1. Lineage (GTDB taxonomy): Bacteria > Planctomycetota > Planctomycetia > Isosphaerales > Isosphaeraceae > Paludisphaera. The sequence continues at coordinate 421 of CALCIC010000016.1, forward strand.
GAAGCGGCCGAGACGGTCTCCTTCAACCGCGACATCCGCCCCATCCTCTCGGACAACTGTTTCGCATGCCACGGGTTCGATTCCAAGCATCGCGAGGCGGGGCTGAGGCTGGACACCTTCGACGGCGCCACGGCCGAGCATGACGGGGTGACGGCGATCGCCCCCGGCGACCCGGACAACTCGGAATTGTGGTTCCGAATCGACACCGACGATTCGGAGCTGTTGATGCCGCCGAAGAAGTCGCGCAAGCCCCCGCTCACCGTGGAACAGCGCGCGAAGTTCAAGCTCTGGATCGAACAGGGGGCGAAGTACGCGGAGCACTGGGCGTTCACCCCCCCCGCGCGGCCGGCGACGGAGGGGGCCGAGGGCCCCGCGGCGTTGGATTTCTTCATCACTCGCAAGCTCGCCGAGGCGGGCCTCACGCCGTCTCCCGAAGCCTCTCCGGAGACGTTGATCCGCCGCGCGTCGCTCGACCTGATCGGGCTCCCGCCGACGATCGCCGAAATCGACGCGTTCACGGCGGCCTCGGCGAAGGACGCGGACGCCGCCTATCGTGAACTCGTGGACCGGCTGCTTGAGAACCCGCATTACGGCGAACGCTGGGGCCGGTGGTGGCTGGACCAGGCGCGGTACGCCGACAGCAACGGCTACTCCATCGACGCCCCCCGGCAGATCTGGAAGTACCGCGACTGGGTGGTCGACGCGTTGAACGCCGACATGCCGTTCGACGCCTTCACCGTCGAGCAACTCGCCGGCGACCTCCTGCCCGACGCCGACCAGAGCCAGAACATCGCCACCGGCTTTCATCGCAACACGCAGATCAACCAGGAAGGGGGCATCGACGTCGAGCAGTTCCGCGTCGACAGCGTGTTCGACCGCGTGGCGACCACGGGCTCGGTGTGGCTGGGGCTCTCGATCGGCTGCGCCCAGTGCCACGACCACAAGTTCGACCCCGTCACGCAAAAGGAGTATTACCAGTTCTTCGCCTTCCTGAACAACCAGGACGAGCCGTCGATGAAGGTCTACGACCCGGACGTCAACGTCCAGGACCTCACCGCGGAGTTCAAGGAGCTCGGCGTTCAATTGACGAGCTTCCTGGACGAGCGCAAGGACGAACTCGAAACGTGGGAGGCGGGGCTGACGCCGGCGATCAAGAAGAGCCTGACGCCCGAGGTCAACAAGATCCTCGCGGCGCCCAAGGCGAAGCGCAACTTCGCGCAGCGCCGCGCCCTCTACGCCAGCGGCGCCGGCGCCGTGGGGCCGTTCCGCCAATGGAACGACCGCTATAATGAACTCGACGCCATCCTGAACCAGGGCGTCACCACCCTGGTGATGAAGGAGCGGGCGACGCCGCGCAAGTCGACCGTCCTCATCAAGGGGGACTTCACCAGGCCCTCGGAAGAGGTCGAGCCCGGCACGCCCGCCGTGCTGCATTCGCTCGATCATCCCAAGGACCGCCGGGCCAACCGCCTTGATCTCGCGAACTGGATCGTCGACCCCCGCAATCCGCTCACCGCGCGGGTGATCATGAATCGGGTCTGGCAGCAGTATTTCGGTCGGGGGATCGTCGAGTCGGAGAACGACTTCGGCATGCAGGGCTCGCCCCCCTCGCACCCGGAGCTGCTCGACTGGCTGGCCGTCGAATTCATGGAGCGGAAATGGAGCCTCAAGGCGATGCACCGGCTGATCGCGACCTCGCGCGCCTATCGACGGTCGTCGACCGACACGCCCGAGCTTCACGAGAAGGACCCGGCCGACTATCTGCTGGCCCGCCAGCAGCGGCTCCGGCTCGACGCCGAGGTCGTCCGCGACGTCGCGCTCGCCGCCAGCGGCCTGCTCTCGCCCAAGCTCGGCGGCCCCCCCGTCTACCCCCCGATCCCCGACGGCGTGATGAGCCAGGGCCAGGTGAAGCGCGTCTGGGCCGTGAGCAAGGGGGAGGACAGGTACCGCCGCGGCCTCTACACCTTCGTCTACCGCGGATCGCCCCCCCCCTCGCTGAACGTCTTCGACGCTCCCGACGGCGTCACGACCTGCACCCGCCGCGTCCGCAGCAACACGCCGCTCCAGTCGCTGACGCTCCTGAACGACGCGGGCTTCTTCGAGTTCGCCTCCGCCCTCGAAAAGATCATCAAGGACGAGGGCCTGGAGACCGCCTTCCGCCGTTGCACCACCCGCCGCCCCAACCCCGAGGAGCTGTCCGTGCTCAGGGAGCTCGACGCCCTCTCCGCCGCCCGCGTCCTGCTCAACCTCGACGAACCCCTTACTCGCGAGTGATCGAGACCGCCATGAATCACGACGAATCCTTGCTGCGCGCCGTCACGCGTCGTCATTTCTTCAGCCGATGCTCGGTCGGCCTCGGCTCGATCGCCCTCTCCACGCTGCTGGCCGACCGAGGAATCGCCGCGTCCCCGACCACGATGCGCAACCCCCTGGAGCCGAAGCCCCCGCATTTCCCGGCGAAGGCCAAGAACGTCATCTTCCTGTTCATGGCGGGCGGTCCGTCGCAGCTCGACATGTTCCAGTACAAGCCGATGCTCGCCAAGCTGAACGGCAAGCCGATCCCCGAGAGCTACACCGCGGGGAAACGCTTCGCCTTCATGGACACCAGCAACGGCAGCAACCTACTGGGCTCGGCCCACACCTTCAAGCAGTACGGCGACTCGGGCGCCTGGGTCAGCGACCTGATGCCGCACACCGCCAGGATCGTCGACCAGCTCACCTTCCTCTCGACCTGCAAGACCGACCTGTTCAACCACGCCCCCGCGAAGCTGTTCATGAACACGGGCACCGGCCAGTTCGGACGCCCCAGCATGGGCGCCTGGATCACCTATGGACTCGGCAGCGAATGCGACGACCTGCCGGGGTTCGTCGTGCTGCTGAGCGGCCCCCGAGGGCCCCGAGGAGGCGCGGTGCTCTGGGGCAGCGGCGTCCTGCCCACCACCTATCAGGGCGTGCCGCTGCGCAACCAGGGGGACCCCATCGTCAATCTCTCCACCCCCCCCTCCGTCAGCGAGCCCGAACAGCGCCGGGTCGTCGACGCCGTCCGCGAGCTGAACCTGAAGCGGCTCGTCGAAACCGGCGACGAGGAGATCGCCACGCGGATCAACGCCTACGAGATGGCCTACCGGATGCAGACCAGCGCCCCCGAGCTGATGGACGTCAGCGGCGAGAGCCAAGAGACGCTGAACCTGTACGGGATCGCCGACCCCAAGGAGACCAGCTTCGCCCGCAACTGCCTGCTCGCCCGCCGCCTCGTCGAGCGCGGCGTGCGGTTCGTCCAGCTCTACGACACGAACTGGGACCACCACGGCGGACCGACCGAGAACCTCCAAAAACATCTCCCCCAGAAATGCAAGGACGTCGACCAGCCCGGCGCCGCGCTCGTCCGCGACCTCGCGCAACGGGGCCTCCTGAACGACACCATCGTCGTCTGGGGGGGCGAATTCGGCCGCACGCCCATGGGCGAGGTCCGCGAGTCCACCGGCCGCAACCACCACATCGACGCCTTCACCATGTGGTTCGCCGGCGGCGGCTTCAAACCCGGCTACACCCACGGCCTGACCGACGAATTCGGCTTCGGCGCCGTCGAAAACCCCGTCCACGTCCACGACGTCCACGCCACGCTGCTGCACCAACTCGGCCTCGACGACCAACGCCTCAGCGTCCGTCGCCAGGGCCTGGAATTCCGACTCACCGGCGTCGAACCGGCCCGGGTGGTCAAGGAACTCCTCGCGTGAGGGTCGACGGCGCGCAGCCCTTCGCTTCGCCGCCCGACAGCGGCTTTTTGCATTCGGGTTGCATCCAATGATCAAAGGGGACTGTCGCAAGCATACCTTCTCCCGGGGGGAGAAGGGAATTCGGATTCAGCCTGTGCTCAACCCAAAAGCAAACCGCGACATCGTAAAGGGTTCAGACGGTGGACGGCGTCCACCCTACGAAGCTTCAAAGGAGGCGCGATGGGGCGTTCAACGACGTTACTGAGCATCGGCATAACGCTCGCCGTGGTCTTCTTTCATGCCGAGTCGAGCGTCGCCGACGCCAAGGCGCGCTGGGGCTCCGCAGTCCTCCGGCAAGGGCCCGAGTGGTACGCGTCCGCCGAGGCCCGCGCGATGGCCGACGCCGTGATTCAGTATCAGTCGCCGCATGGGGGCTGGCCGAAGAATACGGATCTCGGCGAACCGCCGGCTTCCGCCGAGGCGCTCGCCAGGCTCAACAAGAGCGGCGTGGCCGACACCATCGACAACGGCGCCACCACCCTGCCGATGCGGTTCCTCGCCCGCGTCGCGGCCGGGTCCGGCGACGAGCGCTGCCGCGCGGCCGTCGTCCGAGGCGTGGACTACCTCCTGGCCTCGCAGTATCCCAACGGCGGCTTCCCCCAGTTCTATCCGCTCCGAGACCACGGCTACTACTCGCATATCACGTACAACGACGGCGCGATGATCAACGCGCTTGACGTCCTGCGCGACGTCGCCGAGGGCGAACAGCCGTTCGCGTTCATCGACGCGAACCGCCGCGCCCGGGCCGCCGACGCCGTGCGACGCGGCATCGATTGCATCCTCAAGACCCAGATCAGGCAAAACGGCAAGCTCACCGCCTGGTGCGCCCAGCACGACGAGAAGACGCTTGAGCCGACGTGGGCGCGCACGTACGAGCCGCCTTCGCTCTCCGGCGCCGAGAGCGTCGGCGTCGTCCGCTTCCTCATGGAGATCGAGAAACCCGGCCCGGAGGTCGTCGCGGCGATCGAAGGCGCCGTCGCGTGGTTCCGAGCCGTCGCGATCCCAGGCGTGCGGCTCGAAGACTTCACCGCCGCGGACGGCAAGAAAGACAGGCGCCTCGTGGCCGATCCCGCCGCCGAGCCCTTGTGGGCGCGGTTCTACGAACTCGGCACGAACCGGCCCGTCTTCCTCGGCCGCGACTCGGTGGTTCACTACGCGATCGCCGAAATCGAACCCGAGCGCCGCAACGGTTATTCCTACTACGGCTCCAGTCCCGCCCCACTCCTCGCCAGGGATTATCCCCGCTGGCGGGCGAAACAAGTAGCATCGGGATCGCTCGAGTGATTCAATAGATCCGACCCCGGCGACAAGGCGAGGACCAGGCGAGGAGAGTCTCCCGATGGCTGTTCAATTCTCCGATCGTAGGCGGTTTCTTCGGAGCGCGCTCGCCCCCGTCGCGGCGGGCCTGGCGTTCAATCGCGGCCTGTTCACGCGCGGCGCCGAGGCGAACGCGGTCGAGGGGGGGCCTTACATCGACGTCCACACCCACCTGGGACGGACCTGGAACGGCGACCCGCCGCTCACGGCCGAAGCCCTGGTTCGGTGGATGGACGAGCACAACGTCGCCAAGGCGGTCGTCCTGCCGCTGGTGTCGCCCGAATCGTCGAGCTACCTGAACCTCACCGAGCAGGCGCTCGCGGGCGCGAAGGCGTTCCCGGACCGGCTGGTCGCGTTCTGCTGCATCGACCCCCGCACCAGCTATTCAGGCGGTCGCAAGGGGCTTGTGGCGATGCTCAAGGAGTACGTCGACAAGGGGGCCAAGGGCTT
>CALCIC010000017.1 GCA_937907405.1 uncultured Isosphaeraceae bacterium
ATGGTTGATCACCTTGGGGGCGGACCATGTTGACGCGTGCGTTGCTGCTACGGGTGGCGGGGCCGTCGCTCCTGATGAGCCTGGTCTTTCTGGTCTCGTGCGCCGCGGCGGCGATGTACCTGAGCCGTCGGCAGGCGGCGACCGTGCGATCGCTCGACGACAGCTTGCGGAGTCGTCGGATCGTCGACGATCTGCTGGGGGACCTGGACGCGCTGGTGGTGATCGCCCTGGACGGCTCCGGCGGCGACGGGGCGTCGGGCCTGCACGAGCACTTCCGCGGCCTGCTGGACGAGTCGAGAAGGAACCTCCAGGGGGCCGACGAGGCCCGGCTCGTCGACCGCCTGGAGGCCGGCTTCGCCCAATACCTGGCGTCGACGGCCGCCCCCGGGCGCGCGGGGCTGGCGATCCTCGAAACCGAGATCCGCGCGGCCGCGCGCGAGCTCGACCTGGAGAGCGCGCGGGAGACCGCGAGGGCGCAGGCGGCGATGCATCGGACGGCGTCGTGGATGGTCTGGGGGTTGGCGGGGGTCGGCGCGGCGGCGACGGCGGCCGGACTCCTGATCGGCTACGGCGTGGTGAGAGGACTCGAACGGATGGTGATCCAGGCCGAGCAGATGGCGGGCGTCGGGCAGATCGCCGCCGGCATGGCGCACGAGCTGCGCAATCCGCTGACCGCGATCTCCATGCTGGTCCAGCTCCAGCGCGAGAAGGCCCAGGAGGGGGGCTTGCCGGCCGAGGATTTGCAGGTCATCGAGCAGGAGATCGGCCGAATGGAGGAGCGGCTCAACGCGTTTCTCGACTTCGCCCGACCGGCACGGCCGCGGTGGCGGCTGGTCGACCTGGTGGAGACGACGGCCCAGACGCTCGCCTTGATGCAAGGGAGGGCGAGCAAGCAGCGGGTGGACTTGAAGTTCCATTCGCCAGCCGCGCCGGTGTTGGTCGAGGCCGACGCCGAGCAGATCGGCCGGGTGCTGATCAACCTCGGCCTCAACGCGCTCGACGCCATGCCGCGCGGCGGGCGGCTGGACGTCGAGCTCGAGCAAGAGCCCGATGGATCGGTCGAGCTGACCGTCAACGACACCGGGCCGGGCGTCGATCCCAAGCATCTCCTGCGGTTGTTCGAGCCGTTCTTCACGAGCAAGGAAGCGGGCTTGGGGCTGGGCCTGCCGATCTCGCAGCGGATCGCCCGCGACCACGGCGGCAGCCTCCACGCGGTCAATCGTCCCGAGGGGGGCGCGGCGTTCATCCTCCGTCTGCCGGCCGTCGCGCGAGCCGCGCGACCCGTCTGATCGAGTCGAATCGAGTCGAATCGAATCGAGGAGTCGTTCATGGTCAAGCTGTTGGTGATCGACGACGAGCCGTCGATCCTTCATGCGTTCCGGCGGGCGTTCGCGGACTCCGACGACGAGGTGCTGACCGCCGCCGACGGCGCCGAGGGCCTGGCCCTGGTCGAGAGCCGACGGCCCGAGGTCGTGGTCCTCGACCTCAACCTGCCCGACCGTCACGGCATGGAAGTCTTCCGCGCCGTCCGAAAGATCGACGCGCGGATTCCGGTGATCTTCATCACCGGCGGCGGCACGACCGACACGGCGATAGAAGCCATGAAGGAAGGCGCGTTTGAATATCTGCTGAAACCCTTGAAGGTCGCCCAGCTCCGCGAGCTGGTCGAGCGCGCCGCCGCGATCTGCCGGCTCAGCCGCGAACCCGCGATGGTCGCCGACGAGTCGCCGCCGCCAGGCCGGACCGACGTCTTGATCGGCCGGTCGCCGGCCATGCAAGAGGTCTACAAGGCCGTCGGCCGCGTCGCGCCGCAGGACATCGCCGTTCTGATCCTGGGCGAGAGCGGCACCGGCAAGGAGCTGATCGCCCGCGCCATCTATCAGCACAGCCGCCGCGCCCAGGGGGTGTTTCTCGCCGTCAACTGCGCGGCGATCCCCGAGACGCTCCTGGAAAGCGAGCTGTTCGGCCATGAGAAAGGGGCGTTCACCGGCGCCGACCGCACCCGGATCGGCAAGTTCGAGCAGTGCAACGGCGGCACGCTCTTCCTGGACGAGATCGGCGACATGACCGCGCTGACTCAGGCCAAGGTGCTCCGGGTGCTGCAAGACGGCGCGTTCGAGCGAGTCGGCGGCGGCGCCCTCATCCGGTCGGACGTCCGGGTGATCGCGGCCACCAACCGCGATCTGCCGCGGATGGCCGCCGCCGGGGAGTTCCGCGAGGACCTCTACTACCGCCTGGGGGTCTTCACCATCGCCCTTCCCCCGCTGCGGTCGCGGCCCGAGGACGTTCCGCTGCTGGTGGGGCACTTCATCCGCCGGTTCAGTCTCGAACTGGGCAAGGACGTCCACCAGGCCTCTCCCGAGGCGCTCGAAATCCTCAGCCGGCACCCCTGGCCCGGCAACGTCCGAGAACTTCAAAGCGTGATCAAATGGGCGCTCTTGAAGGCGCAAGGGCCGGTGCTGCTGGCCGACTTTCTGCCCGCGTCGATTCGCTCGGGCGACCCCCGCGACGCGTCGTCGCCGCCGTCGCCCTCGCCGATCCCCCGGCCCGAGCCGGGGCTGGACTGGGACGCGTTCATCGACGACCGGCTGCTCTCGGACACGGAGAACCTCCACGCCGAGGCGCTGGCGTTGATGGAGCGGTCGCTCTTGACCCGGGTGCTCCGCCACACCGAAGGCAACCAGGTGCAAGCCGCCCGCATCCTGGGAATCACCCGAGGCAGCCTCCGCACCAAGATCCGCGCCCTGGGCCTCCGCATCGAACGCTCGGTCTGGTCCCGAGACGATCAGCCTGGCTCGTAAGCGACCAGCCCTCCTTCCGCCGCGCGACCTCGACCACGCCGTGGCCGCGCCGGTTTCGTTCGTCGTAACATGTTGGTGTGACTGATGATATGGAGTCGCGTCCTCGTCGCCCGGCCGTCGTCTCGGGACTTGGCACGGTAAGTGTATTAGGTGAGGCGTGGACGTCTACACAATGGGCCAGGGCGTCACCCGGACAGCGGGCGCGTCGAGCCACTTCATTTCACGTCCATTGATCTTGAATGGATGTTCACGCCGTTCTATTCAGTCGCGTGACTTCACGGACGCATCAACCAGGAGAAGAAGAATCATGGCACTCACCATGGACGTCAAGCCGCTGCGCGGCGGACTGGCTCGGCACAGCGACGTTGTCACGTCGGTGGCGTTCTCCCGCGACGGTCGGACTCTTGCGAGCGGCGGCTGGGACGGCTTGATCAAGCTTTGGGATCTGAAGGAAGGTTCGACCGGATTGAAGCTTGAGCGCGTGCTCCGGGGCGCCTGGGACGAGGTCGAGGCGGTCCTGTTCTCGCCCGACGGCTCGACCGTCGTGGGTTTGGGGACCGGCTGGGACGGCGAACCCTTCGGCGCGGTGACCACCTGGAGCCGCAAGGGGGGGCGCGGCCGTTGCCTGCTCCGCGAACCGGGCAAGCTCGACGCGTTGGCCTTCTCGCCCGACGGCTCGACGTTGGCGACGACCGGCGGCGAGGGGCGCACCGTGACCCTCTGGAACACCGACGACGGCGCCGAACGGATGCGCCTGCCCGAGCATTCAGCCCCGGTCTGGTCGGTCGACTTCTCGTGCGACGGCACGATGCTGGCCGCCGGTTCGGGCGTGGTGCCGGCGATGCTCGACCCGGCGATCGAGGACCGCATCGGCGAAGTGAAGATCTGGGACCTGACCGGCGAGCGGCCGACGCCCCGCATCCGCCTGATCGGCCATGAATACGGCGCGGCCTCCGTGGCGTTCTCGCCCGACGGGCGGACCGTCGCCTCGGGCGGTTTCGACCGCGTCGCGAAGCTCTGGGACGTCGCCAGCGGGGCCCCCCGCGCCGATCTCGAGGGGCACAAGGGCTGGGTGGCGGCCCTGGCGTTCTCGCCCGACGGCTCGCTGCTGGCGACCGGCAGCCACGACCAGACCATCCGCCTCTGGGACGTCGCCGACGGCCGCCTTCGGGCCGTCCTCCGAGGGCACACCGGCAACGTCTACTCCGTCGCCTTCTCGCCCGACGGCCGCTTGCTCGCCTCCGGGAGCCTCGACGGCGCCGTCCGCCTCTGGGACGTCGAAGGGGTCATCGGCTCCGGCCTCGACCTCTGACTGGCCAGGCACCCGAGTCCATCACGGGCGACCACCCCTCACCGGCCCTCCCCCATCCGCTCTCCCTGCGTTGGCGCGGGAGTTCCAAAGAGGATCGATGAGGGGTCGTTCTTGAGAACGGCCCGAGTCGGCCGCGGCATCTCGCCGCAAACTCCTAAGGCGTTCGGCGCATGGAAATGTACCCGCCGTTTCATTGCAGAGGCTGCGGGGCAAGGAAAACTCCCTCGCTCGCGCGTCGGGCTTGTACTGGGCGGCACGCGAGCCCTCTACAAGCCCGACGCGCAAGCGAGGGTTGATCACCGTGACGCGCGGAACGAATTTACGGGTGGAATTCCATTTGCCGATCGCCTAATCGTCGTCGTCCGGGCAAGGTAAGCAGCGAGTGAGGAATTCGTCGAAGTCTTCGGCAAGCAGGTAGATACTCTCGTAGCCAGCCGGCTTTTCGGGGAGCGCATTGTTGCGACGATGTTCGAGGTATTCTCGAATGCTGTCCGCCAGGGCCCTGAAGCGCAGATGAAACTCTTCATCGCTCCAGAACACGCGGTAGTTCGAGTCCAGGGCGTACACCGAACCGCGGTCGATCCCCGCGATGGAAAGGCAGGTGTAGAGGCCGAAGTGACCGTACCCGATGGTTACCATGTTCCTGGGCGTGATCGTGGAATCCAGGAGGCCCCGGACTTCCGCCGCGTCGTTGAAGCCGGTAATGACGTGCTCCCCGAACGGAGTCGGTTCCTGACTGGGGCAGAGGATGTCTCGATTCCAGCCCCCGCACTCGTCGAGGAACCTGCGGTACGACGAGGGAAGGGGAACGCCGATTGCCGCCTCGATGGAGTCGATGTCACGGTCCGGCGGTTCGGAAGGCGGTTCGCAACCAAGCTCTTGAAGCCGCGCGGGATAGTCCATCGGTTCTGATCCTGAAGACTCTCGACGCCTCGCTTCGCATTCCGGACGTCCGGAAGGGGCGACGTCGGCGTCAGGCTAGCCCGGACGTCGGCAGTTTGCAAGGGAACCTCCTCAGCATGGATCGACGCGTGATCGGACGGGTAAGCGTCTTATAAGTGGGTGGACGGTCAGGCGGCGAGGGGGGGCGTCCCACTCCTCTTGCTCGTGCTCGAGGTTTCGTGGCTCGGGCGTCCCGCCCGAGCATCCACAGGACGAACGCGGCAAGCCGCTCGGGCGGGACGCCCGAGCCACGCCGGCGGATGCTCGACCGACACGCGGCCCCCCCGGAGCGGGAAAAACGGCAATCCGAGGCTACCCATCAACCGCCTCTGCTGGACGAGATTTCCCACCCACTTTCGAGACGCTCACCCTGATCGGACGAGATGACGAAGGTCAGGTTGGCCGGTTTTCGATCCGCGTGGTAGGATGAAGGACGCCGCGACGCATCGGTAGCGCATTCATCGATCGAGGCCAAGCCGTGCCGTTCTTCCTCTTGATCCCGATCCTCGTCGTGATGGCGGTCGTCTGCGTGATCGCCGCGGTGCTGGCGATCGTGCTTTTGGCCGTCACGGTCGTCACAGGGCTGTCGATCGTGTTCGTCCTCCACAAATTCGGATACGACCGCCGCTTGATGGCGATTCTCGCGGAGCGCGCCGGGGCTTCGCCTCCGGCCAAGGTCCGGATCGACGATCTCGACATGCCGATCACCTCCACCTGGTCGTTCGAGACTCCCCGAGGGCGACCGCCGGAGTGACCCGTCGATTCGTGGGGTAGAATGGACTTCAGCGACCACGAAGTCCCCACGCGCCGCAATCGTCCAGGGCCCGGCATGAATTCCGCTCCGACCCCCGACAAGACGTTCTGCGAGTTCTTCGCCGGCATCGGCCTGGTGCGCGAGGGGCTGAATGGG
>CALCIC010000018.1 GCA_937907405.1 uncultured Isosphaeraceae bacterium
GAGTCGAGGTCGGCATGCTGTTCATCGAGCAGGCTCGGGGGGGTGTGAAGGCCTCGCTGCGGTCGCGGACGGGGATCGATTGCGCCAAGCTCGCCGGCCAGTTCGGCGGCGGCGGCCATCGCGCGGCGGCGGGGCTGACTCTTCCCGACGATCTGCCCACGACGATCGAACGCGTCCTCGCGGGCGTTCGGAGCGCTCTTGATCCGACCGCCGCCGGCGCGCGAGTATAGTCGAAGTCGTCGACCGCCCGCGCCGCGCCCTCCCTTGACGTCGACGTCGACTCGACGCCCCCCGGCGTCCCCCGCCCGATACCCGCCCACGGAAGCGCCCGCCCCGTACTCCTCTGAAGAGGCAACCCGAATGACGCGCCGCGATTTTCATCGTCTCGGCTCCCTGGCACTCGGCGGACTGATCAAGTTGGCGGTCGCCGTTCCGGCCGTCGCGTTCCTCCTCAGCCCGCTCCGAAAGCGCGGCGGAGGGGGGAGCGAGGGCGCCGGGACGGAGGCCGATTCGCTCGCGAACATCGCCAGTCTGAGCCAGTTGAAGGTCGGCGAGCCACGGTCGTTCCCCATCGTCCGCGATCAGGTCGACGCCTGGGTGAGATATCCTCGGGAGCCGGTGGGCTCGGTCTGGCTGGTCCGTCAGCCCGACGGGGTCGAGCCCCCGGTGATCGCCTACTCCGCCGAGTGTCCGCACCTCGGCTGCGCGATCAACCTCGCCCCCGGCGGAGCGGGCTTTCATTGCCCATGCCACAACAGCTCCTTCGACCGCGAAGGCAAACCGCTGAACAAGATCCCTCCCCGCCCCATGGATACACTCGACGTCGAACTGACCAAGGACGACGACCCCCGCGTCCTCGTGCGGTTCGAGCGGTTTCAGGCCCTCGCCGAGGAGAAGATCCCCCTTGCTTAACTACATTGCCGATTGGTTCGACGATCGCACCGGGTTTCGGTCCTGGCTCCGGCCGTTCGCCGAGAAGCCGCTGCCCGGCGGCGCGCGATGGCGGTACGTGTTCGGGTCGGTGCTCGCCTCGGTCTTCCTGATTCAGGCGTTCAGCGGCCTGATGATGATGACCGCGTACAGTCCGTCGTCCTCGACCGCCTGGGGCAGCGTCTTCTACATCGAGAAACAAATGTGGATGGGCTGGTTCATCCGGGGGCTCCATCACTTCGGCGCCCAGACGGTCATGATCCTGCTGCTGCTCCACTTCCTTCAGGTCCTGTTCGCCGCGGCCTACCGCGCGCCCCGCGAGGTCAACTGGTGGCTCGGCCTGGCGTTGATGGCGATCGTCCTGGCGTTCAGCCACACCGGCTACCAGTTGCCCTGGGACCAGAAGGGCTACTGGGCCACCAAGGTCGTGACCAACATCATGGGGGGCGCGCCGGTCCTGGGGCCCTACATCAAAACGGCGGTGGTCGGCGGCGCGGAGTACGGCAATCAGACGGTCACCCGGTTCTACGGGCTTCACGTCGGCATTCTGCCGGTGCTCATGTTCGTCTGCCTGGCCGCGCACGTCGCGCTTTGCCGCCGGCACGGCCTCAAGCCGCCCGAGGGGCTCGCCGCCAAGGCGTCGCACGAGACTTACTGGCCAGATCAGGCGTTCCTGAGCCTGATCGCAACGACGGCCGTCGTGGGCGTGATGGTCGCGATGATCCTTTACGAGGGGGGGGCGCCGCTCGACGCCCCCGCCGACCCCTCCAGTTCCGACTACCCGGCGCGTCCCGAGTGGTTCTTCCGATTCCTCTACCAGATGCTCAAGCACTTCCCCGGAAAGTACGAGTGGGTCGGTTCGATCGCGATCCCCGGGGCGATCTTCCTGACGATGGCCGCGCTGCCGCTGCTGGACAAGGTCGTGTCGTCGCGAGTGCTGCATTTCTTCGCCTGCGCGTTGATCTTCGGGCTGGCCGGCGGGGCGGGTTATCTAACCCTGGAGTCGTTCCTGGAAGATCACGGGAAGCCGGAGTTCCACGCGGCCCGCGTCAAGGCCGACGCGGAACGGGACCGCGCGCTGGCGCTGGCTTCCCATCCCGACTACGGCGTCCCTCCCGAGGGATCGGGCTTTTTGATGCGGCTCGACCCGCTCACGCGAGGCAGGGGGGTGCTGGAGGCGAAGTGCCTGGGGTGCCACCGCATGAACGGAGAGGGGGCCGACGAGCAGACCGCCCCGGATCTCAAGGACTTCGGGTCTCGCGCCTGGATTCGCGGCCTACTCGAGAACCCCGGTAGTGACGCCTACTACGGCAAGACCCCCGAGTGCGACGGCATGGTCGACTGGAAGAAGTCGTCGCATCTCGACGCCAGGCAACTCGACGAGGTGGCCGACTTCCTGGCGACGTTCGCCAAGATCCCCGCCGAGATGAACGTCGATGAATGGCTCAACCAGCCGGGAGTGGCCGACCACCCCGGCGCGGCGGCGTTCGAGAAGGAATGCGGGATGTGTCACATCATCGACGGTTACACCGACGGCGGCCTGCGCGAAGCCCCCGGGCTGTTCGCCTGGGGCTCGCCGCAATGGATCGCCCGGATGATTCGCCGGCCGGACGCCGAGGACCGCTACGGCTATCTCGCCGAGAAGCAGCGGATGCCGGCGTTCGCCGCCGAATCCCTGACCGACAACGACCTGAAAATGATCGTCCGTTTCCTCGCCGACGACTACCTGCCGCCGACCGAATCTTCAAAGCCGACCCTCGCGGCCCCTTGACGATCCGCCCCGTCCGACGGCGATAAGGCGGGTTCCCAAAATCGGCCCGAGCGGCTCGATCGTCCGGGACGGCGGTCGAGCACTCGGGAGCCTTTGAACAGGGGTGGATGAAGCGATTCGAGCACTCGACTTCCCGTATGCCGTCGCACTCGGAATAATCGGAAAAACCGCTCGAATCGGGCGGATTTTGCTTGAAGTCGTCCACCCTCCCTCGCTAGACTCCACCGGCCTTGAACGCTCGGCCCAAGGATTGGGAACCGCTGAGTTTGCAAGATGCGATTCCCTTCTCTTCCGGGCCACCGGCAACAATCCGCGACTGCGGAACCATCCCGCGGTCATCGAGTTCTTCGCAGCCCGCTGCGACCTGTTTCGTCGAACAAACCCTCGGTTCAATTTGACGATTCGTCGATCTCGTGCATCCCTCGTCTTTCGCGACGCGACGTCCGGTCGCTTCGTCGATCGAGCCCGCGCTTCGCGAACATCCAGGACGGATTCTGCCAAGCCTCAAATACCACGGAAGGGCCTCCCGCCATGACTCACCGCCCCCTCATCGGCATCAACATGGATCTCCGGGCCTCGGTCAAGAGCCGAGCTCCCCACAGCCTGATGCCGACCGGCTACTACGACTGCCTGGTCACCGCCGGCGCGTTGCCGATCATGATCCCCCCGCTCACCCGTGAAAGCGACCTGCTGCCGATCCTTGAGAAGCTCGACGGCCTGGTCCTCACCGGCGGCGACGACCTCGACCCGCGCAAGATGGGCCTCTCGCCCCACCCGTCGGTGAACGCCATGTGCGAGCGCCGCGAGCTGGCCGACCGGCTCCTTTGCAAGCTCGTCCAGCAGGAACGGATTACCACGCTGGGCATCGGCCTGGGCATGCAGGAGCTGAACGTGGTGGCCGGCGGCGGCCTCTTCGTCCACCTCCCTGAAGACCTGCCCAAGAGCATCCCCCACTACGACCCGCACGGCGGGGCGCACCGCCACACGGTCGTCATGCAGCCCAAGACTCGGCTCGCCGAGATCTACGGCCCGGGCGAGATCCGGGTCAACAGCTACCACCACATGGGCATCCGCAAGCTCGCCCCCAACTTCCGCACCAGCGCCCTCGCGCCCGACGGCCTGATCGAGGCGTACGAAGGCAAGGAGCCCGGCTGGTGGGTCGTCGGCGTGCAGTGGCACCCCGAGAACGAAGGCCACATCTCCCTCGACATGCAGCTCATTGAAGCCTTCGTCGAGGCCGCCGGCGCGTCCCGCGCCATGCCGGCCCTCGCCAAGGTCGGCTGACCTTCGGGCCCTCCTCCTGGTCTCGTCCCATGCGAGCGATTCCGCCCCCTTCCCGAATCTGGGGCGGCGATCGCTCGTTTTGCATTTCGAAGGCGCATCGATTGCGAGAAGAGGCTCGACGTCGAGGCGGGGCCCTGGAGATCGTCCGACCGTTGCCATAGAATCGGAACCCTCGACGGCCTGAGCCGACCGGGAACGTCCTCGCCGTCTTGAGCCTCAGTTGCGGAGCCGCCTTGATGTCCATCGGTAGAACTTCGGCCCTCTGGCTCGGCGCCTCCCTCGCGGTCGCGGCGGCGGCGGCCTGCCATTCTTTCGCCCCCGGTCGCCACGCCCGGGCGCAGGGGACTCCGGACGCCGAAACCTCCGGCGCCGAGGTCCACGCGCTGGGCCGGGTCGAGCCCTCGACCGGCCTGATCACCGTCGGCTCACGTCCCGGAGCGCGGATTCTTGAGATCCTGGTCAGCTCCGGGGACGCCGTCAAGGAAGGTCAGCTCCTTGCGGTGATTGAAGGACGCGATCAGGCCAGGGCTCAACTCGCGCTCGCCGAAACGCAGAAGGCGCAGGTCGAACACCAACTCGCCGCGCGGAGGGAAAGGCTGACGATCGAGCGCGCGCAACTCGACGCCGCGCATGCGGCGCGAGTCGACACGGCCACTCAGACCGCCGACGTCCTCAAAAAGAAGTTCGACGAGAGCACCCTCCTCTACAAGACGCTGGGAGCGACGCTGACCGGTCGAGACAAGCTCGACGCCGACGCGAAGTATCTTGAGCTGCAAGTTCAGTCGCTGAAAGCCACTCTCGACAGGTCGCTGCTCGACGTCGAGCAAAACGGGTTGACCAAGCAGCGCGAGCTGGAAGACAAGCAACTCGACGCCTCGAACCCGGAATACCAGCTCGTCGACCGGCAGATCGAGCTGGCGAAGGCGGGCCTGGCCCAGACGGAGGTGACGGCCCCTCGCGCGGGGGTGGTCCTCGACGTTCTGGCCCACGCGGGCGAGGTCGGCGGCGGGCCGCTGATGCGGATGGGCGACCTGTCGACGATGGTCGTCGTCGCCGAGGTCTACCAGACCGACGTGACGCGACTGAAGC
>CALCIC010000019.1 GCA_937907405.1 uncultured Isosphaeraceae bacterium
TACGAGATTACAAGGTGACTGGAGTTCAGACGTGTGCTCTTCCGATCTGGATACGGATCTTTCATGGCCCGACAGCCTATCGGAGTTGCCGCCCGATGATTCCATCAGAGGTAGACTCGGACTTCTGCCCCCGGCCGAGACGCCCGACGATGATGGAGAAGCCTCGCGAGGTTGGATCCCGTCGCCTCAGACGGTCGCCCGTGATTTCGTCGAGCAACTGCTTCGATTCCGGAATATTGAGCCTGGCGACCCAAACTCCAATCCGTATGGATTGTAGTCGTCGGCGAACGAATGCTCGTCCCCTCTGTTTGATCGTCAAGAATTCGGCTTCGCAGCCTCAAAGGTCGGAAGTCTTGGGCTGAGCAATTGCCGCCGCGGCGCGAACGGGGGGGCGGGCTCGCTCGGGGGCCGGCTTGCGGGGGATCTTGTCGTCGAGCATCGCGGTGTTGTAAACGAAGGCGGCCATGATCACGGCGGCCTGCTTCAGGTCGTCGGCCTGAGCGCGGTCGTAGAGGTCCATGTTCGAGTGGTGGGTGCGGGTGTCGTACTCGACCTCGTCCTGAATGAACTGGAAGCCGGGCAGGCCGACGCCGTCGAACGACAGGTGGTCGGTCCCGCCGGTGTTGGAGCTGGAGAGCGTCGCCGCGCCCATCGCGCGGAACGGCTGGAGCCACTTGCGGAAGATCGGCCGCGCGGCCTCGTTCCCCTGAAGGTAGACGCCCCGGATCTTGCCGGTGCCGTTGTCGAGGTTGTAATACGCGGAGAGCTTGTCGTGCTCGGGGAGGTTCGCCTCCTCCTTCTTCGCTCCGTCGCTGGCGTCCCCGCTTTGGGGCTCTGCGGGCTTGCGGAAGTGTTTGGCGACGTAGGCGCGCGAGCCGTGCAGGCCCTGCTCCTCGCCGGTCCAGAGGGCGATCCGAATCGTCCGGCGCGGCTTGAGGTCGAGCGCCTTGAGGATGCGGACCGCCTCCATCGCAACGGCCACGCCGGCCGCGTTGTCGGTCGCGCCGGCGCCGCCGTGCCAGGAATCGAGATGGCCCCCCAGCATCACGATTTCGTCCTTCAGGTCGGTCCCCGGCAGTTCGGCGACCGTGTTGTACGCCATCAGGTCGTCGTCGTGGAACGCGACGGACAGGTCGACGGCCATTTTGAGCTTCTCGCCCTGCTGGATCATCCGCACCAGGCGGTTGTAATGCTCCTTGGCCATCACGAGTTGGGGGATGATCTTGGGGGCGTCCTTGTCCCAGGGTGAGACCCGGCGCGGGGGAGGGGTCGGGGCTTCGTCCTTGCCGCCCCCCGGCGGGGGCAGCGGGGGAGGCGAGCCGGGGACGCTCGCCGATTGGACGAACAGCGTGCCGCCGTCGCCGGCGCGGCTGGGATCGATCAACAGCGCGGCCCCCTCTTCGGCCAGGAATTTGGTCTTCTTCGACCCCAACTCCATCCTCGCGCGCGCCTCAGGGCTGAAGGTCCGTTCGCGACGGCCGGCCTGGGGACGACCCTGAGGGCGGGCGCCGGGCTCGGCGGCGTCGGCCAGGTCGAGCAGTTGCTTGTCGGTCTTGCGGCTGGCGAGCGGCTCGAACCGGGCGGGAACTTCCGCCGGCGGGCTCGTCAGGACGACGGCCCCCTTGAGCTTGCCTTTATACTGATCGAGATCGGCCTCCGTCTTGACGTCGAAGTAGACCACCTCGGCGGTCAGCTCGCCGTCGATCGAGGGGGACCAGGCCTTGGGGACGGCGATCAGGGGGATGCAGTGGGGCTCGACGACCTGGGCGGAGAACCGCTTGAGCGTCCACCCCCGGCCGAACGGCCCCCAGGCTTCAAGCCGGGCGTTCTCCAGGCCCCAACCGGTCATCGTGTCGCGGGTCCATTCGTTGGCCCGCTTGAGGTTCGGCGATCCGGTCAGGCGCGGGCCGATCACGTCGGTCAGATAACTGAGCGTAGCCATGACCTGCGACCGCTTGCCCCCTTCCTCCTTGATCCGATCGATCGGGTCGGTCGGCGGCCTGGGGGCCTCTGGTTTCGCCTCCTCCCTGGACTTCTCGTCGGTCGCGGGTTTGGCGGCTTCGGGCTTCTCGGGCGTCGGCGACTGCGCCTGAAGAGTGGACGACGGCCACAGCAATCCCGTCGCGGCCAGCGCCAGGACGAAACCGGGGAGACGAGGCATGAGGGATTCTCCTGGAGACGGTCGAGCGAAGGAACGGGCGCGGAAGCAGAGCCGGGCCGTTGCGAGGCGGTCCCATCGTACCCGCGCGTCGAGTCCGATTCCCAGCGTCTTGTGAGAACCCCTACAAAAATTAGTGTACAGGCGTTGACAAAAGGTCGATAACGGATTTTAATCTGCGGCGACGTGGACACGACCTTTACGCCTGCAATTCCAGGGGAGCCCCCACATGACCTACGCCGAATCGCTTCTGCCCGAGTTCGACCAGGAGATGGCGAACACCCGCAAGGTCCTTGAACGGATTCCAGACGACAAGCTCGACTGGAAGGCCCACCCGAAGTCGCACACGATCGGCTGGAACGCCAACCACGTGGCGGACATCCCCAGTTGGCTGGTCGTGGTGCTGACGACGCCGTCGCTCGACGTCGCGCCGGTCGGCGGCGAACCTCACTCGTCCCCGAAGCTGACCAGCGGCCGGGAGATCGTGGAACTCTTCGACCGCAACGTCGCCGCCGCGCGGAAGGCGATCACGGAACTCAAGGAGGATACGTTGGGCGAGCCGTGGACGCTCGCCCAGGCCGGGAACCCGCTCTTCACGATGCCGCGCCGGGACGTGATCCGCTCCATGGTGCTCAACCACCTGATGCACCACCGCGCGCACCTCTGCGTCTACCTCCGCCTCAACGACCTTCCGGTCCCCGGCATGTACGGGCCGTCGGGCGACGAGTAAGACGGGCGGAATTCCGCGCTGACCACCCGGTCAGCGCGGCCATCGCCTCCAGGCGCCGCGGCTCGACGTCGACGATTCGATCGAGTCGATGAGCGAGCCCATCGCGTTGTAGGTCTGGGGGACCGGGACGTAATACCGGTTGACCGGATAGTACGGCACGCCGTATCCATAGCCGTACCCATATCCAGATCCGTTTCCGTAGGGGAGAATCGGCCCCATCATGAGCCCGACGCCTCCCGCCGCGCCCAGCGGCTGTCCGCCGAAGCCCATCTGGAACCCGCCGTAGCCCCCCTGGAATCCATTCATCCCGAAGGTCGCCATTCCTGGATTGAACATCTGCGCCTGACTCGTCGAGCCGAAGCCGACGATTAACGCGAGCGCCGCAAACGCCGTCCCAAGCCGAAACATCGATGCCGCCTCCGTGAGAGCCGCCGCTGATCGTGCCGCCGCCTGCCCCAATTATAGGAGTTCCAGCCGCCTGGCAAGCGAGCCCGCCTCGTCGCCCCATGCTCGCATGGCGACACGCTGGACTCGCCATGCAGTAACTCGTATAACTTGGTTGGAACCTCACTTGTTCACGTTCATCAAAAGAGGCGAACCAACCCAAGGAGGACGCGATCGATGGCCGGCTCGACTTTCCAAACCAATCCATTCGATCTGCACAAGCTTCTGGAGGATTGCCATCGCGGCACTCTTCAGTTGCCCGACTTTCAGCGCAGTTGGGTTTGGGACGAGGACCGCATCAAGAGTCTGGTCGCGTCGGTGTCTCGGGCTTTTCCAGTCGGCGCCCTGATGTCGCTTGAGACCGGCGGCCTGGTGGATTTCAAGCCCAGGCCTGTCGAGGGAGCCCCCGCCGATGCGCACCGAACCGCTCCCCAGTCCCTGCTTCTCGACGGCCAGCAACGAATGACCTCGTTGTATCAGGTCACTCTGAGGAACAGGGTCGTCGAAACGGTCACTCCAAAAATGAAAAAGGTCAAGCGCTGGTTTTACATCGACATCCGGAAGTCGCTCGATGAATCTATGGATCGCGAGGCAGCGATCGTGGGGGTTCCCGCAGATCGTGTCGTTCGAACGGACTTCGGCCGTGAAACCGTGCTGGACGTTTCGACCGCTGAGCGCGAGTTCGCCAACCTCATGTATCCGGTTTCCCAGGTCTTTGATTGGGACAGGTGGCAGGATGGATTCGACGAGCACTGGCGCGGCGATCAGAACGCCAGCGTTCGCGAAGAGTTTCGCGCGTTCAAGCGTCAGGTGCTGGAGAACTTCAAATATTACCGAGTGCCGGTGATCACACTGGATCGGTCCACCTCCAAGGAAGCCGTCTGCGTCGTCTTCGAGAAGGTCAACACCGGCGGCAAGCCGCTTGACGCGTTCGAGTTGGTGACCGCGATGTACGCCGCATCGGGCCACGAATTGCGCAAAGATTGGTACGGGGACGACGGGACCAGGGGCCGGCATCAACGCCTCGCGGAAACGCGCCGCTACGCCGACCAGGACACCGGCATCGTCGCCGGCGTCTCTAACACCGACTTTCTCCAGGCGGTTTCCCTGTTTCACACGCGAGACCGACGTCGCGCGGCCGAGGCGGCCGGCAAAGTCGGCAAGGAGCTGCCGGCCGTCTCCGGCAACCGTCAGGCGCTGCTCTACTTGCCCCTGGCTGCATACAAGCGCTATGAAACACAGGTGGAGCGTGGTTTCGTCCAGGCCGCGAAGTTCCTGCACATGCTCCATATCTACCGCATATTCGACCTCCCTTATCAATCGCAACTCGTCCCCCTCGCCGCGATCCTCGCCGACGTAGGCGCAGCTTGGGAGCATGAAGCGAACCGCGCGAAACTCGTCCAGTGGTATTGGAACGGCGTCTTCGGCGAACTTTACGGCTCGGCGGTCGAATCGCGCATCGCCCGCGATTTCATGGAGGTCCCAGCCTGGCTGAACGGCGGTCCCGAGCCCTCGACGGTGAGCGAGACCATGTTCCGCGCCGATAGGCTGAAGACCATGCGGATGCGGTTGTCCGCCGCGTACAAAGGCGTCAACGCCTTGCTGATGAAGGAAGGCGCCAAAGACTTGCGTACGGGCCAAGAATTCGATCACACCGTTTTCTTCGGAGAAGACGTCGACATCCACCACGTCTTCCCGAAGGATTGGTGCAAGCGGCAGGGCCTCAAACCCAACGTGTTCGA
>CALCIC010000020.1 GCA_937907405.1 uncultured Isosphaeraceae bacterium
GATTCACCACGGATAGGGCGACCGAACGTCTCCTCAACACACCTCGAAATCCCACGACCCTCATCCGGCCCTTCGGGCCGCCTTCTCCCGAGGGGAGAAGGGATGATTGACACCGGAGCCGAGTCATGAACACGCCCTGCCTTGACGATCCCATCGCCGCATCCTCGCACCGCCCTCGAACGGCCAAAGCGCCGGTGAGCGTGATCGTGCCGGTGAAGAACGAGGCCGAGAACCTGCGGCGGTGCCTGCCGGCGCTCGATTGGGCCGACGAGGTGATCGTCGTCGACAGCCAGAGCGCCGACGACACCTGCGACGTCGCGGCCGAGCACGGCGCGCGGGTCGTTCAGTTCCAGTTCAACGGCGTCTACCCCAAGAAGAAGAACTGGGCGCTCGAGAACCTGCCGTTCCGCAACGACTGGGTGCTGATCGTCGACGCCGACGAGGTGGTCGTCCCCGAGCTGGCCGAGGAGATCGCCGCGCGGATCGGATCGGGCGAGGCCGAGGGCTTCTACCTGAACTCGAAGTACTTCTTCCTGGGCCGTCGCATCAAGCATTGTGGATATTCGGAATGCTGGAACCTCCGGCTGTTCCAGCACCGCCTGGGACGCTACGAGCGGATGCCCGACCACACCGGGGGACGCTCCGGCGACAACGAGGCGCACGAGCACGTCGAGCTCGACGGCCGGGTCGGCCGGCTGACCCACGAGCTCGACCACCACGCGTACCCGACGATCGCCGCCTGGGTCGACAAGCACAACCGCTACGCCGTCTGGGAGGCCGCCATGTACGAGCGGTTCCTGAACGAGCCCGTCCCCGCCTCGATCGGCCGGGGCAAGCGGCTCAAGCGAAGGCTCAAGAAACTCTACCTCCGCCTCCCCATGCGGCCGTTCATCCGATTCGTGTATGCGTACGTCTTTCGGCTCGGCTTCCTCGACGCCAAGCCCGGCCTGGTGTTCTGCACCTTGCTCTCGTTCTACGACTTCCTCGCCTGGGCCAACGTCTACGAGCAGAAGATCGCCGGGGAGCCGGCCTCTGAACGCTCAAACGCCGGCGCGGACGATCCGGCGGCGGCGGCGGTGAAATGAACTGGCGAGTCCGCTCGCGGCGGCGACGGCCCCCATCGCGAGGCTGGGCGGTTCAGGGACGTAATAAGCCCCCACGACGGCTCCGTCGTCGCCGATGCCTCGGGACTCGGTAAAGCCGGCGCTCGGAAAGTTGATGGTGGTGACGACGCCGCCTCGATCAAGGAAGCCGTGGTACACGCCGGAGGCGTCCGCGTAGACGCCGACGAAATCGCCGGCGTTGTTGATTCCTCGAATCGAGGTCAGCGTGGCCCCCGCGACGTCGACGGTCGTGAAGACTCCGCCGTTGAGCACGAAGCCGTGAGTGCCGGAGCCGTTGGTGAACGATCCGACGATCACGCCGGCGTTGTTGACGTCCGAGGCCGACGTGAGCGTGGCCCCCGCGACGTCGATGGTCGTGAAGACTCCGCCGCTGAGCCTGTATCCATGGAATCCGCCGGCGTCCTGGAAATTGCCGACGATCACGCCACTGTCGTTCAGGCCGGAAGCGTCAGTGTACGACGCGCCGGAGACGTTGATCGCGGAGAAGGTCCCGCCTTGCTTCAGGAAGCCGTGAAACCCGCCGGCGTCGCCGTAGACGCCGACGACGTCCCCGGCGGTGTTGATTCGCGCCGCCGCTGTATAAAGAGCTGATGGGTAGTCGATGGTGGTGAAGACGCCGCCGTCGAGCAGATACCCGTGCGTCCCCGCGCCGTCGGTGTAGGCGCCGACGATCTGCCCCGACGCGCCGACGTCCGAGGCCTCGGCGAAGGTCGCGCCAGGCGGGTTGATCGTTGTGAAGCCGCCGCTGGAGTCCCTGACGTAGCCATAGAACACCGGCGCCGCGTCGGCCCCGGGAGCGATTCCCGCAAACACGAGCATGAGGGTCACGAAAAGCCGCGAGGGCGCCCATCGAGTGAATTGCATTGATGCGCTCCATCTCATCGTTGATGCGGCCCCGGACAACCCTTGCCCGACCGCCGATCGCGCATTCTGAACAATTCGATCCAACTTAGTCAAGTCGGCGTCGACGCCCTTGTTAGATTTTCATGCAATTCGTTTATGATTGTATACTCAACAGCCGTGACGGCGACGCCGCGCGTTTCGTCGTCGTGCCGCATGAGAATATCACGACCGTCCGACGAGGGACGGTCGTGGAGAAATTCCGGTCAAGCGCCCGCTTCACCGCTGGCAGGGCCGTCCCCTTAACGCTGACGAACCGACGCTTCTGGTTTGGACTCCTCCGGCGGCGACGCGACCAGCCCTGGTCGTCAGCCCGACGCGCGTGTTTTGATGTTGCGCTCTACGCACGGGCTGGCGTGCGCATCCCTTCTCCCCCCGG
>CALCIC010000021.1 GCA_937907405.1 uncultured Isosphaeraceae bacterium
AGTCGAAGAACGCCGTCGGGCTTCCGCCGTAATACAGGAGAAGCTCGTTGGAATCGGGCTCGCCGGGGTCCTGAGTGTAATAGAGATCGCGCTTGAGGACGAGGCGACTGACCGTCAGCTCCGTATTTTGAGCCGTGATCCGAGCCGGTTCGAGGTCGTCGACCGTCGGCTTGAGGAACGTCTCGCCGTCGGTCGATTGGTAGGCTTCACCGTCGCCGAACGGCAAGGCGCCGTCGACCCAGAGCGTCAGCCGGTCGTCGACGTTGGCGAACGCAAGCTCGTAGCTCCCCTTGGATTTGATGGTCGTGGCGACCGCTTCGCCGAGCATGGCGCCGTCGTGGAACATACGGGCCTCACCGGTCGCCAGGTCGATCTCGCAGCGGTTCGACGCGCCGGCCTCGATCAGTTCGAGCCGGAGCCGGCCCGAGGGCCGGGCGACGTCGAGAGACAGCGAGAGCGTCAAATCGCCGACCCAGTGGGGCTGGAACCATGGTCGAGAGGCGGGCCGGGGATGTTCGAGCGATTGGGGCGTGAGGTCGGTGTTGAACGACGAGAAGTCGGTGATCAGGCTGGCCCGGGGAGGCGAGAGCGGGGGGCGGCCGGCGCGGATCGCTTCCCACTGCTCGGGATCGGGGACGATGTTCCGATACCGAAGTTCACTCTCCTCATCCGATCTCGCGACGACGTACGCGCCGAGACTGGACTCGCGCCATGAGGCGGGGGGCGAGGTCGCCCAGCGCCGCCATCGGGGGTCTTCGTCCAGCGATTTGGCGCGGTGGGCGTCGTCGTAAACAGGCGCCTGCACCTGAAGCTGCTGGGCCGGCGGTCGATTGAGGCGTTCGCGCGGGGCGTTCTCGGCGAGGTCGCGACGCCAGAGGTCCCCCTGATGGATGCGGATCGCCTCCCCCGGCATCCCCACGAGTCGCTTGATGTAGCGGACTTCGGCGGGGTCCTCGGGCAGTTTGAAGACGGTGACGTCCCACCGCCTGGGCTCGACGACCCCCGCGGCCGGCACGAGCGGGATCCTGGTCCCGGACTTCACCGTGTAGATGCGGTCCCCCGCGAAGCTCGGCTCGGCGTCGACCCTCGCGGTGAACCGGCAGTTCTGGCAGGCGCCCCAGGTCACGCGCAGCCCGGTTCGGGCGCCGAGCCCGCTCGATTCGACCTCGCAGTCGGCGTTGACCTGATAGACGAAGCCGCATTCCGAACAGGTGATCTCCTTGTGTCGACCCATGAGCGTCGGCGCCATCGACCCCGTGGGGATCACAAATCCTTCCGCCTCGAAGCTCCAGATCAGGAACCCGATCAGGACCACCACGAACGACTCGACCGACTCGCGGCGGTTCCGTCGCTTCGCGCGCAGCGCGTCCTCCTTGCTTTGGGTCTGGTCGTTCGTCCGGGGCGACGACCGCCCCCCCCGGGCCGCCGGCGCTGGGTTTTCTCGTTTCATGGATGTACTTCGCTGGACTCGGGCCGAGATTTCCTGATTCTCCCAAAGAATAACACGGCGAGCCGGGCGCGGATATCCATGATCCCGGCCTGGCGGCTTCGAACCGTCGCGGCGTCGAACATCAAGGAGCGTCCTCGCCAGGAGTCGAACCTGGTCTACGACCTTCGCAAGGTCGCGTGCGAATCCGGCACACTCCGAGGACCTGAGCTACGGTCGATCCCGATCGTCGAGCGGAAGGGGCGGGAGTCGAACCCGCAAGGCGTGTAAAGCTCGCCCGTCTTCCAAACGGGTCCCGTCGCCGATCGGGCAGCCCTCCCGAAAGTCGTCCGTTGACGAGCGCCTCGACCAGGACTCGAACCCGGAACTCCTCGTTCGAAGCGAGGGATGATGGTCCATTTCACCATCGAGGCGTTTCTTCGAATGCCAGCGGAAGGCGGGGGATTCGAACCCCCACGCCCCGGGAGGGCGCACTCTTTAGCAAAGAGGCCCGGCCAACCGTATCCGGCTGCCTTCCGTTCTCTCCTCGATTCGAGCAAATGGACCGGCCGGGGAATCGAACCCCGATCTCCTGGGTGCAAACCAGGCGTCTTCCCGTTGGACCAGCCGCCCATCGTTCCTCCATTCTCGACGCTTCAAATCAAACCGAGTCGTCCCGGAGGGAATCGAACCCCCCTTCCCTCTTTGTAAGAGAGGTGTCGTAGCCGCTGGACCACGGGACGAACGAGTAGCACGGGAGGGAGTCGAACCCTCAGACGCCAGATTCTCGACCTGACCGCTTTGCCAGTTTGCGTACCGTGCCTTCGAATCCGAGTCCCAGGCCCCGGTGTCGATCCGGGAAGGCCGGCTTTATGAGAGCCGGCTGGGCGCCCGCCACGCCTGGGAGTTCGTAGTTGCTTCGATGCGATCAAGTGCGCCGGGCAGGACTCGAACCTGCAATGCCCGAAGGCGGGTG
>CALCIC010000022.1 GCA_937907405.1 uncultured Isosphaeraceae bacterium
AGGCCGGATTCATATACATGTCTCGATTCGGAGCTGCCGTGCCGGCCGTCCCCGAACCGACCGTCCGTTCGCTGAAAGCAACCGTATGACTGAGGCCGTCGGGTACTCGGGCGACCGTCACGAGGCTGCATTCCGGGAACAACCCATTGCCGCTGTCCGGGAATTCCGACATGACGTCGAATTGCGGGCCTACCCCGGTGTTGCCGCGATAGTTGTTGCAAGGCGCGTTCGCAATCCGCGTGTCCGAGGGGCACAAAAACACGGATAATGTTGCGTTGATTGCCGTCGAATTGATCGAGTTCAATGCCGACTGATCGGGGGGCAGGCTTCCCATGCCGAAAGTATCGGGAGGATATGTGCCTACCGAGAAGTTGATGGAGTCGAAAAGCTGCCTCTGTTCTAAGTGAGGCAACACTCTCGTCAAAGCGGAATGATAGCCATCGTACTGCGGCCGTCCACCCGTGTTGTAGTAGCCCATCAGGCTGGGAGCGAACACACTATTCGAGGCGAGGTAGCCGTTCACGGCGAGACCGATCTGACGCAGATTGTTCAGGCAGGCGCTGCGCCTGGCTCCCTCACGCGCGGATTGAACCGCCGGCAGGAGCATGCCTATCAGGACGCAGATAATTGCAACAACGACCATCAACTCGATCAGCGTCAGGCCTCTCTTGGACTTCGGGTTCTTTCTCATCGCCGTCGTCCTGTCGGCGTTCGTCCAAGGATGATCGCCTTCAACGAGGCGTTGGCCTGAGATGGGCAGTCCGTGACGAACAAGACCTCAGCCGGGTGGTCGGGAGCCTCTCGCGGCGGCAGCAGACTCAATTCGAACTCGAACCGTGAGCTTGCCCGCGAGGGCACATCCACTTTGTCCGCGAGGAGGGGGCTTTGGACGCTTTTCACGGTGAACGGTCCTGCCTCGGAGGTGATCACGACTTTCTTGCGAATCGGTTTCTCGGCCGGCGTCAACACGACGACCGGCGGAGAAACCCTGAGGGCGGATCGCACCTCCCAATTGATCGATCGCAGCTCCATGTGGCCATCCGGCCATCGAAACGAGACGTGTCCGCTATAGCTTCCAGGGCGGTTGGTGGCCGGCATCTCCACCACGCATTCTTGGCTTTGTTCTATTACCTCATCGACATTTTTCGTCGTCGCTTCACCTTCGGGGTATCGGATCGAAAGAGGGCTCGAAGCCGATGCCGCCTGAGGCAACTCGAAGCCGTCCACCCCCTTTCGACGCGCTACGACGCGGAATACCTGTTTCCCCGCCTCGCCCACCCTCAGCGCACTGTCGAAATCGGCCTGCGGCGCCACCTCCCAGGCCGCCGTCAGGCTGGCCCGAAGTCCCAACTCCCAGATCCCATCCGGCCGCGCGTCGGTTTCCACGGTGAACTCCACGCCTTTCGGCCCGGATTGATATCCAGGCTGGAAGGCGACGACGGCTTGGCCCTCTCCCCCTGGGGGCAGTGATTCGGGCAGCGATTCGATCGAGGAGCAGCAAGGCGTCAGTGCGACGCCTCGCAACACATGGACTTCCTTGTCCGAAGAATTCTTGAGAACGAACACATGTTTAATAGATTGGCCTGAGGCCAGGATCAATCCAAGGTCGTGAATCTGCGATCTGTTACCAGTTTGTTCGACCGGCGTCGAGGGGGGGGGATTCGGCGAGGTTCGACTCCCCCCCCGGGAGAATCGCACCCGACCATAAGCCCCACCGAGAAGATGCTGACCCACGTCCGCCGACCTACGTCGATGCAGTGCATGGAACGGCCTTCTTGTAAATCAGTGTTCGTTTGTACGTGCAAGAAAAAACCGGCGTCGAGGTTGAAGGTTCATCTTGCGTCGCAAGCCTGCACTACCGGAGGTTGCAAAAGCCTCCGGCCGGGTGTTGCTGCAATTCCCGGCTGGTCGCAAATGTCGTCTTCACGATGCTTGACACTTACACTCTCGGCTTCGCTGCTGTCAAGAGTCTGGTTTGCGTTGCGACGACCTTCGGACTTTCGCCCCCTGCTTCGACTCGTCGTCGAGCCGGCCGGGGGGTTCGGCCCGCAGCGACAGCCCGAATCGGATCGGCTTGAGCGTCAGGGGCTCGCCGCCGCCGGCGGGCGCCAGGACCGCGAACCCCGGGGGGGTCCACTTGCGGTCGTCCTGAAGCTGAAGCCCCATGTCGCGCGGGATCACCCGCAGGCCGCCGGCGCCCGGCGCGGCGAACCCCAGCCACTCGGGGTCGCCCCCCCAGAGGATGTACCTGGCGGCGTCCAGCTCGGCCGGCAAAACGCCGCGCGCGGCGTCCGAGCCGCCGACGAGGTACGACGTCTTGCCGGCGTGCGACGCCGCCGCGAGCGAGCCCCGCAACAAGACGCACTCGATCTCCACGTCCGCGTCGGGGATCACCTCGTACCACAACTCGACCGCGTCGTCCCCGCGGGTGACGCGCTCGATCAACTGCCCCGTGAACGAATCGCCGTTCAGCGGCATGGTGTAGGTCGTGGTCGCGCCCCGCTTGGAGACGTGGACCGATCCGGGATCGACGGACCGCTGATCGGCGAGGTTCCCCGTCCATCCCGGCTTCACCAGGCTTACGGCCACGTCGCTCAGGTAGACCGCGTCGCCGACCTTGACCTGGGCCAGCGCCCCCCGACGATCGAGTTCAACGGCGATCTGGGCCGGCGCGGGGGACTGGCCGAGGACCGAAGTCAGAATCAGGGCGAATGCGGTTTTCATCAGTTCAACCTTTCACTTCACGATCCGGCGCGGCCGGCTGCTGCTGGGAGAGGCAGTGGAGCGTGCCGAGCCCCAGCACGAGGTCGACGCAGTGGATGCCGACGATCTCGCGGCCGGGGAACAGCTCGGCCAGGGCGTCGAGCGCGACGCGGTCGGCCGGATCGTTGAACGTGGGGACGATCACGACGCCGTTGGCGATGTAGAAGTTCGCGTAGCTGGCGGGGAGGCGTTCCCCCTCGAAGACCACCGGCGCGGGCATCGGCAACGTCGCCACGCGGAGCTTCTTGCCGTCCTGGTCGCGCGCGGCCTTGAGGCGGCGGAGGTTGTCTTCGAGCGGCTCGTGGTTGGGGTCGCTCTTGTCGGGCTCGACGACCGTGACGACGGTCCTGGGGTCGACGAACCGGGCCAGGTCGTCGACGTGTCCGTGGGTGTCGTCGCCGAATATGCCCCGCCCCAGCCAGATCACGTTGGTCGCGCCCAGGTTGTCGGCGAACGCTCGCTCGATCACCTCGCGGCCCAGCCCCGGGTTGCGCTCCTGGACGTCGCTCAACAGGCATTCCTCGGTCGTCAGCAGGCTCCCCTTGCCGTTGACGTCGATCGCGCCCCCTTCCAGCACGACCCGCCGCGACCCGCCGTCGACCTCCGCCCGGGGCGTCCACCGGCGCAGGCCGCGCTTCCTGGCGATCCGCCGGGGGATTTGCTTGTCCTTCAGGTAATTGTCGTACTTCGCCCACGCGTTGAACTTCCAGTCGATCAGGCCGACCGGGCCGAGGTCGTCGTCTCCTTCTCCCCCGCCGTCGCGGACCACGAACGTCGGGCCGGAGTCGCGGAGCCAGACGCGGTCGGTCTCGGCCTTGAAGAACGTCACGCGGTCGAGGTTCGCGCCGGCCCTGTCCAGAACGCCGGCCGCGCGGCGCTTCATGACGCGGTCGGCGACGACGATCGAGACGTTCTCGCGCGCGCTCAGGACGCGGACGATCTCGGCGTAGACCCAGGGGATCGGCGCGAACTTGCCGGGCCAGTCCTCCTGGTTGTGGGGCCAGGCGATCCAGGTCGCCTCGTGGGGCTCCCATTCGGCGGGCATCCGAAATCCAAGCTCTGCGGGCGTCATGCGGGCGTCCGTATCAGGTGTGAGGGGCGCTCGGGAACGAAGGCCAAAACGAGAAAACCGGGGAGAAGGAAAAACTCACCACGGAGGACGCG
>CALCIC010000023.1 GCA_937907405.1 uncultured Isosphaeraceae bacterium
CCGCCGCAACATGGGGGCGTTCGCGACCCCGTGGTGGGGTCAGATCCTCGCCTGGATCGTGGCGGCGATCATCGTGGCGCTCAACGGCTACCTCGTGGTCGACCAGATTCAAAGCTGGATCGAGGCGGCCTCGGAATCGGGGATCCATTACGGCCCGATCCCGTTGGCGTGGCTGACGGCGGCGGGCCTGATCGGGGTTTCGGGGAGCGTGGCCGGGCTCTTGCTCTGGGTCCTGGTCAAGCCGATGGTCCGACCGTCCCCCGCCTGGTCGCCCCCGGAGCGCGTGGAGATCGACTGGGACGAGGCGATCCGCCCCCGCCCGCTGTCGCGAATCGGCGTGGCGCTCGAGCACAAGCCGGGCGACGTCGAGATCCTCAACCGGGCCATCAGCCTCGTCCAGGCCGACCCCGAGGGCCGCGAGTTGATCCTGCTCCACGTGGTCGACACCGCGATGACGCTCGTCCACGGCGCGCTCACCGACGACATGGAGACCGGCGCCGACGCCGGATATCTCGACGACGTCGTCCGGGCGCTCCATGACAAGGGCTTCCGCGCGCGGTCGGTCCTGCTCCACGGCGCCGTCCCCGCCGAGCAGATCATCAGCCACCTGCGGAACGACCCCGTCGACCTGCTGGTGGTGGGCTCGCACGGCCACGGCGTGATCCGCGACCTCCTTTACGGGCAGACGGTGGACCGCGTCCGCCACCATATCGAAACCCCGATGCTCATCGCGCGACCCGATCGCTCGGCCGGTCAATCGGGCGATTTCTGAATCCAACGCGCGGCGGCCCGCGATCCGCCGTCACTTCCCCTCGGCCTCCCAACGCTTCATCGTCGCGATGTTCCGCTTCAGGATCTCGGCCCGCTCCCCCTTCGTCTGATTCAGATATACGGCCATGTCGCTGTCGTACATCGCGGCCGGCTCGGGGTTGCGGCCCTTGTCGCCCGTGGCCTCGATCCATTCGTCGAGGCGATTCCGCAGCTTTTCCAACATGCCGGAGTACCCGGGATCGGCGGCCCGGTTATTGAGTTCGTACGGGTCGTCGTTCAGGTCGTACAACTCTTCCTTGGGCCGTGTCGGCGCGAAGAGGATCCGCTCATGCAGGTCGTTGAGCTTCCCTTCCGCATGCAGTTCCCGTAGTCGCTTGATGATCGCCTTGTCGTCCTTGTACCGGTTGGGCTGAAGCATGGGGCGCTCGGGATAGCCGTTGCGGACGTACTTGAACCGCTGCGTCCGGACGCTTCGAAGGTGCTCGACGGTTTCATCGCAACGATCGCGGGCGCTGAAGACCGCGTCGCGGTCGGTCCCCTCGGTCGCGAGCAGGTTCTTCGCCTCCATCGATTTGGGGATCGGAATCCCGGCCAGGGCGAGCGACGTCGGCGCCAGATCGATCTGTGAGATCAAATCGCTCCGAACCGCCCCGCGGGGGATTCCCGGTCCTCGGATCACGAGCGGGACGTGCAGACCTTCGTCATAGAGGAACTGCTTGCCCCGGGCGTGGCTGATCCCGTGGTCGGTCATGAAGAAGACGACCGTCTGGTCGAGAATCCCCTCCTTCTCCAGCCGGGCGATCACGTCACCGACCTGCTTGTCGGTGAGCCGGACCGAGTCGAGGTAGCGCGCCCAGTCCTCGATGATGACCGGATCGATCGGATAATACGGGGCGAGCTGGACCGCGTCCTCGCGGGTCGGCTCGCCGAGCTCGCGGCGGACCCGCGCGGGCCAGTTCTTGCCCTCGCGCGCCTTGCCGCCGGGGAGCTGAACCTGCATGAAGAACGGCTGGCCCGGCTTGCGGCCCGACCAATCGGGTCCGTCGTACATCGCCGGGTCCCACTCGAAATTGTAGTCGGTCTTGCCGAGTCGATCGCCCTTCCCTTCCCCCAGAGGGCCGCTGATCGCCGTGTAATAGCCGTTTCGCTTGAACAGCGCGGGGATCGGCTCGACCCCTTCGGGGAGGTGGATCTTCTCGACCCCTCGGCCGCTCCGGTGGTTCTGCGCGCCGATCGACGTCTGGTACATGCCGGTGATCAAGGCCGAGCGGCACGCCGAACAGACCGGCGCGGTGACGAACGTCTTGGTGAACCGCAGCCCTTCGCGCGCCATCCGATCGACGTTGGGCGTCTGGACGGCCCGCTCGCCGTAGCACGAGAAGTTCGCCGACATGTCGTCGACGATGATCCAGACGACGTTGGGCTTCGCCTCGTCCCCCCGCGCCGGCGGCGGCGGCCCGATGAACGCGAAACCGGCGGCCAGCACGGCGAGCCCGATGAGATGTCGCATGAACTCTCCTCCATCGATCGGCCGAAGCCGCCGGAACCATCCGACGAAGCCCGTCCCTCGGCTCGTATTCTGGTTCCTCATGGAGCGGTAAGCAAGCGGGTCGGGTCGCGCCGCGACCTCGACGGCGGCGCCGGTTCAGAAGATCCGTTCCCAGACGCGCTCCCAGACGCTCGTCACGCGTCCGAGTCGGGCCTTGACGAGCCGCCAGAGCGCCGGGTCGGCGCCGGTGGTCCAGCTCGCCTCGGGCCGTTCGAAGCCCCACTCGCCTCCCTCGCGGACCCAGACCTTCTTGAGCAGCTCGTCGCCGCGATAGAACCAGAGGGTCGCCGCCAGGGCACCCCCCTCGGCCGGCTTCTCGGTCGGCCCGAGCGCCCGGACGAAGTCCTGGACGTCGCGCGGTTTGCGCACGTCACTTCGGTAACCCGTCGGGATCGGCTCGATGACGACCCGGTCGGCCCCGGCCAGCGCGGGGAGGTCGACGGCCTTAGCCTCGTGGACCGCCTCGGCCCGGTCCTTCACCGCGCGGGCGGTCGGCGGGTTGTTATAAGCTGCGGCGCCGGCCAGCAGCTTGATGATCCGATCGAAGGCCATGGGCTCGGGCTTGGTCTTCCCGCCGAACTCGATCACGCCCGACTGGCTGATCTCGGACAGGACCGACGGCAGCGCCACGACGTCCCCCTCGACGATCAGGGCCAGGCGATACCTGAAGACGCCCCCTTCCTCGGGAAGGTGCGCCCGCGTCAGCTCGCCGAACCGCCGCGCGCCGTCCGGGGTCAGCCGGAATTCGATCGCGGCGTGGTCGCCTTCGACGCTGGTCTTCCTGACTGCCAGCAGGTCGCGCTCGGTCAGGTTCTGGGGATCGGGCTTGAGCGCGACCAGGACCTCGTCGCCTTCGTTCCGCGTGATCAATCCCTCCATCCACGACTTCGCGCCGGGGCCGAGCTTCGCCCATCGATACGCCGGCCCGGCCGCCTCGCCGTCGTGCTTGGGATCGGCCGCGAACCGCATCGCGAACAGGCTGCCCGCCGGAGGTCGCGGGCCTTCGGGAACGGTCGACGCCGGGGGACCGTCGGGTCCATGACGGCCGACGCGCTCCTCCCCGGCGCGCATCCCATGCACGATCGACACCCCGCCGGCGACGACCGCTCCGCAGATCAAGACAACGAAGATCCCCGATTTCAG
>CALCIC010000024.1 GCA_937907405.1 uncultured Isosphaeraceae bacterium
GGCGTCAGCGACAACCGCATGGACAGCGTCCCACCCGCCGCGATGACCGGTGCGGGTCCGACGGGCGCGATGGGGATGGTCACCGCCTGCAAGAATCTGCCCAACACGACGCTGTCTCAGCGAACCAACGGCAGCGGCTACACGTGGTTCTGTGGATATCAATACCACGTCGTGACGAACGCCTATCTCCACGTCGGCGGCCCGAACAGCAACACCTGCACGAACACCATCGACCAGGGCGGCTGGCTCAGCTTCAGCGGCCCGCTGGGCACCGCGCCCCCCACCAGCAACCACCCCGGCGGCGTCAACATGGCCTTCGCCGACGGCTCGGTTCGGTTCCTCAAGGACTCCGTGAGCCTGCCGACCTTCTGGGCCATCGGCACGCGCGACTACGGCGAGGTGGTCAGCTCCGACGCCTATTGACGACTGCCTGCCACCGGTTGTGATCGGGCGATCGCGGGCGCTCCTCCTCCTCGGCGGAGCGTCCGCGACGCCATCGTACCTTGCGACCCTCGATGGATTCCTTCCCCAACGGCCGGCCGCCTCGGCGAGCGGTCCCTTCCTCCTTGAGACGAACGGCGCACTCCGCCGTGCCGCTCGCCCCGCGCCCCAAAGTCGTCCCAACACGCGACGACCCACGGCCCTCCCTTCCGCCCGAATGAAGGAGCGGAAGCGAATTCCCGTTCCTCGACGTCGTCCACCGCGGCGATCCCCCCCATCCGCGTGGCGGTGGCGGCGCGAGGTTTGGCTCGGAACCCGCGCGGTCGTCGTCAAACCCAACCCTGCATCCAAAGAATGGTTCAACGCCCGGTCTGGTCCTTGCTTTGCTCATGGCAGTCCGATATACATAAGAGTGAGGTTCTGATTCCCGATTCCGGAAGCAAGCCGTTCTTCGCCGTCCAGGTGGCTCCACGGTTGCGGCATTGTGATCACACTTGTTGTTTCAAAAACGCGGACTCCCTCGGGGTTGATCTCGGTCCCTCGCCGGCCTCCCGGCCGGGATCGACGCTCTTTCCACCTGGACGTCACATGAGAGGCGAGCCGTTCGACGAACGATCCGGGGAGGGATGAATCGTTCATCGCCCGTCCTCGCCGCACGGCTCGCGTTCGGCGCGACCGGCTGGGGATTGGCTCCGTCGTTTTTGCCGTTTTTCCGTTTTCACTCTGTTGGAGGTCCTCTAATGAGGAACCGACGTTCCGGTTTCACCCTGATCGAGCTCTTGGTCGTCATCGCAATCATCGCAGTCCTGATCGCCCTGCTATTGCCCGCCGTGCAAGCCGCCCGCGAGGCCGCCCGCCGCGCCCAGTGCGTCAACAACCTGAAGCAGCTCGGCCTGGCCGCGCACAACTACATCTCCTCCAACTCGGTG
The DNA here is from genome assembly GCA_937907405.1 of uncultured Isosphaeraceae bacterium. Lineage (GTDB taxonomy): Bacteria > Planctomycetota > Planctomycetia > Isosphaerales > Isosphaeraceae > Paludisphaera. The sequence continues at coordinate 1,371 of CALCIC010000024.1, forward strand.
TTCCCCGCGCAGAGCATGGCCCCGGCGGGCGCGACTCAGAGCTGGGGCTGGAGTTACGGATGGGGGCTCGCGGTGCTGCCCCACATGGAGCAGCAGGCCGCGTTCAACGCGTGGAACTTCGCGCTCGGGATGTTCGGCAACGGCGGCGGGTTCACCTATCAGCAGGGGAACAACACGGTCGCCAATATGACGATCTCGGGCTTCCTCTGCCCGTCCGACAGCGTCAAGAAGATGCCGATGTCCCCTTACGGCGGGACCAACTACGTGGGCAACTACGGCGGCCCCGGCCAGATGGGCACCACCGCCCGCGGCGCCATCAGCGGCACGATCGTCCCCAACGCCGGCACGATCAACGATCCCAACATGGGCCCCGTGGGGATCGAATCGGTCACCGACGGCACCTCGAACACGGCCATGTTCAGCGAGCGGCTGCTGGGCCTCGTCGGCAATCCGCAGATCAGCGTGGCGGACAAGAACAAGTTGCGAGCCATCTTCACGGCCGTCGGCCCCCTCACGGCCACCGGCTCGACAGGCGCGATGGCGATGATCACCGCCTGCAAAACGTTGCCCCTCACGAGCATGTCCGTCCGCAGCACGGCCAACGGCTACACCTGGTTTGCGGGTTACCCCTGGCACCTCGCGGTGAACTCGTACAATCACGTCGGCGCGCCGAACAGCACCACCTGCTCCAACACGTCCGACCCGACCTTCGCCAACCCGTCCTTCGGCAGTTCGTTCGGCGTCGTGCCCCCCAGCAGCAACCACTCCGGCGGCGTCAACCTGGCCTTCGCCGACGGCTCGGTTCGGTTCCTCAAGGAATCCGTGAGTCTGCCGACTTTCTGGGCCATCGGCACGCGCGACGCCGGCGAGGTGGTCAGCTCTGACGCCTATTGAAATCTGGTTGCTCTTGGCGCACTCTGGGAGCCGTGGTTGCTCTACGACGTCGCGAGGATCTCGCGGTCCCGCGACGTCGTCATCGTTCGACGCATTCTCAATGTTCCAAGGAGCGCGCCTCTTATGAAGCCGATTACTGGATGCTTCGTCGCCGGGCTTTTGGCTCTCACGTTCATCGGCTGCGGTGATTCCACCGATTCGGTGACCTCCAACGCCCCTCCGCCGGCCGCGGACGGCCGGCCCGCCGGGCTCGAGGCGGACCTGAAAGCCATGGGCGGCGATATGCAGAAAGCCACCAAGACCGCCAAGTAGTGTCTGCGGTTCGACGTCGGCCCGCCGCGCGTCAACCCAGCCCCGGCGAAGCGATCGCGCTTCGCCGGGGCTGTTTTTCTTTCGTATCATCCCAGTCCGGCGCTTCCCCTCGGGGCCCCTCGCTCAGACCGGTCGAACGGCCGGCGTTTTCTCCAGGTTCGGCAGGAAGCCGGTGAGCAGGCCCATCAGGGGCAGGAACGAGCAGACCTGGTAGACGAACTCGATGCTCGTGCGATCCGCGAGGCCGCCGAGGACGGCCGCGCCCAGCCCCCCCATGCCGAACGCGAAGCCGAAGAACAGGCCGGCGACCGTCCCCACCCGGCTGGGGAGCAACTCCTGCGCGTAGACGATGATCGCCGAGAACGCCGACGCCAGGATCACGCCGATCGGCACCGTCAGCACGGCGGTCCAGAACAGGTTCGCGTAAGGCAAGACCAGCGTGAACGGAAGCACGCCCAGGATCGACGTCCAGATCACCGCCTTGAAGCCGATCCGGTCCCCTACCGGCCCCCCCGCCAGAGTCCCCGCCGCCACCGACCCCAGGAAGATGAACAGATAGATTTGCGACCATTCCACGGACACGCCGAATCGATCGATCAAATAAAACGTGTAGTAGCTGCTCAGGCTGGCCATGTAGAAATACTTCGAGAAGATCAGCAAGAGCAGGATGCCGATCGAGACCTTCACCCGGGTCGGCGTCACGTCGACCCGAGCGCCTCGGCTCGCCGGGCGCGGCCGCGCCCTCAGCATTGCGAGGTGGTTGCTGTACCATCGGCCGACGGCGAACAGCACGCCCATCGCGATCAGGGCGGCGATCGAACAATAAGCGATGCTCGCCTGCCCCCAGGGGACCACGATGAACGCGGCCAGCAGCGGCCCCAGCGCCG
>CALCIC010000025.1 GCA_937907405.1 uncultured Isosphaeraceae bacterium
TCGGGCTGGGGGAAGGGCACGGCAGGAGGTTCGACGTCTTCGCCCATTCGATGGGGGGCCTGGTCTCGCGCTGGTTCATCGAGCGAGAAGGAGGGGCCAGGATCGCGAGCCGACTCATTATGCTGGGAACTCCCAACGACGGCTCGCCGTGGCCGTCCGTCGAAAGCTGGGCGACGACGGCGCTGGCGGTGGGACTGAACGAGCTGTCCAAGGTGGTCTGGCCGGCCTCAATCCTGGCCGGTCTGACCAAGGCGACGAAGAAGAAAGTGGAAGTCACGCTGGACGAGATGACCACCGGCTCGGATTTCCTCGCCGACATCCTCGGCAGCCCGGACCCGAAAATCCCCTACATCCTCATCGCGGGCGACCCCTCGCTGATCCCCGCGCCGATGGATGCCGAGGAAGCCCGCCTCTCGAAGCTGAAACGGCTCGTCCAACGACTCTGGCAGGGAGACCTGAAGTACGACGTCGTGAGCCAGATCCTGTTCAGCGGATCAAACAACGACTTCGCGGTCTCGGTCGAGAGCATGCGAAAGCTCCCGGCGAATCGCGACCCGGCGATGAGAATCCTCCCCGCCGCGTGCGACCACATGACCTATTTCCGGCATCCCGAAGGGCTCAAGGCGATCGTCGAATCCTTGTAAGCCGCGATGCGGACGGGGACGGCGCGGCATGCTCCGGCGTCCGGCGGTCCCGACGACCGCTTGCTCGTCCACGATGATTCAATCCTCGCTTGCGCGTCGGGCTGCTATAAAATTCGCGTTCTCCCCTGTCAGCCCGACGCGCAAGCGAGGGTTCATTTCACCCGCCCCCGACGCGTCGGCGAGGGACGGACGGGTGCAATTCCATGCGCCGAACGCCGCAAACGCGGCCCTCGCTCACTGCGGATTTGTTTCGCCTTTTTAGGGTGATCGGATCAAGAATTCGATTACAATCCAATTCTACTTGATGCCAAACGTCAAGAAACGACGTGTCTTCCGACCAGATCATGAAACCCATCAGGGGACGCCGTCGACTGTTACGGGGGTTGGGCAAGAAAAACACTTTGGAATGCCGCCGCTCGCCTCCATCGATCATGTAGAATTGAATGTTTTCGGGATGGGGCGCGCATCGTAAGAAATGAGACGGCTTCTGAGGTTGGCGTCTCCCGTGGAATGACCGCCCCGCAAGGGGACGTGCACGGAGGGCTTGGCTATGCACCCATGGAGCGGGGTTCCCGAAGGCCGGCACGGCCGGGAATCCCCACGCTCCCGTCGTCACCACACCAGAAGGTCGGCCATGGCACGCAAGCGGGCTTCAATCGAGTCTCAAATCAAAGCTCCGGACCTCGCGCCGTCAAGCCAGGCGATCGCCCCCGATCCCGAGCCTTCAACGGGCGCGCGGCAAGTCGGAACGACGAGTTCGGACGCGATCCCCGTCAAGCCTTCAGACGGCGTTCAGCAGGCCGTCGAAACGGTGCGCGAGGGAATCACGACGCCGTCGGGCCCGGTCGAGAAGTCCGCCGATCCCTCGCCCCGGGAGGTCGTGACGCCGGAGTCGACGCCGTCCAGCCAGGCGATCGTCCCCGATCCTGAGATCTCAACGGGGACGCGGCATATCGGAACGACGGGTTCGGCCGCGATCCCCGTCAAGGCTTCAGACGGCGTTCAGCAGGCCGTCGAAACGGTGCGCGAGGGAATCACGACGCCGTCGGGCCCGGTCGAGAAGTCCGCCGATCCCTCGCCCCAGGAGGTCGTGACGCTGGACTTCGAGGTGGTCCACGGCTCGATATTCGAACAGAAGGGGCTTATCGCGGTCCTCGGGCGGTACGTGGACACGCCCCCGGCGGGCGCCCTGGAGGTCCTGGACGACGCGCTCGTGACCTGGCTCAGCCGCGCAATCCAGCTCGGCATCATCAGCTCGGAGCTGGGCGTCCTTTTCCATATCCCGATCCCCGCCGGGAGAACCATGAATTCCGCCGTCATCCTCGCGGGCATGGGGGAGGCTGGGCGGTTCACTCGCAACGACCTCCGCTATCTCATGACGAACGTGGGGGTCGCAGTCCTTGGGCTGGGGCTTGATCGGTTCGCCGTGGTCCTCATCGGCGCCGGGAAGAACGGGCTTCAAGTCGAGGGTTCGGTGCGAGGCATCATCGACGGAGTCGCCGACGCCCTTCTGCGTTCCGACGCATGGGCGAGCAAGCGGATGAAGATCGTGATCGTCGAGGAGGACGAAAAACGCTGCCGCGCCGTGACCAGATGCTTGAACGATCTGAAGAACGGTGAGAGGGACGGCAAGGCCTCCAGAGACCTCGTCATCGGCGATCTCGAGGAGAGAGAGGACCCACCTCCGAGACAGGCCTTCCAGGGGAACTCGCCCCCTCCGGCGGACGTCGAGCCCAGGGTCGCCCCGACTCGTCTGACCATCACGACGCTCGACGCCCGTGACAAGGACGCCGTCACTCGGACCATGCGGTTTTCCGCGTTGAGCGAGTCGGCGGTCATACCGACGCGCGACCAGGAGGTCTCAAGCTACTTCCTCGACCAATTGCCGCAGCGGATCATGGACGCGCGGGACCGCTCCCAGCAAGAGGCGCTCGGCCTCCTGATGACGAGCTACATCCTTCCGGCCGAGTTCCACGACCTCCTCGAGACCGACGCGCCACTGGCCCTTGTGCTGGACTCGACTTCGGCGTGCTACCCCTGGGAGATGGCGGGCGTCAGGCAGCGCAAGCAAACGATGTTCCTCGGCCCGGCGATGAGGCTGACGCGCCAGTTCCGGTCGCTCCAATCGGATGCACCGGGGGTTCCCCCGCCGATCAACAACTCTCTGAGGATTCTGGTGATCGCCGACCCAGCCCCCGCCCAGTACGCGCTGCAGGGTGCCCGGGACGAGGGGCTCGCCGTCCTCAAGGTCATGGCGCTCGCCAAGCAGTGCTGGGGCGAGCGACTGGACGTCCAGGTCACGCTACGGATCGGATCGGTCGAGGGGGGCCCCGCGATTCAGGCGTCGGATTTGCACAGGACGATCCCGGGGAGCGAAAGCGTCCTGGAGAGCGTCTTGCCGTGCGACCCGTTGGAAGTCTTGTCGATCCTGCTGACCCGACATTTCGACGTGGTCCACTTCGCCGGCCACGGCTCTTATGATCCGGAGGCGATGAGCAAGGGATGGATCTTTTCATCGAAGTGCACGTTGTCGGCCAACGAGATTTTCAAGTTCCGCCAGGTGCCGCGCCTGGTCTTCGCCAACGCCTGCCATTCTTCCAAACTCGACACCCATGCGTTCGGCGAGCGCGTGGTCGGCGAGCAGCAGGTCAGCCTGGCGGAGGCTTTCTTCTCGCGGGGCATCACGAACTACATCGGCGCGGGATGGGAAGTTGCCGACGATCAGGGTGAAATGTTCGCCAAGTTCTTCTACCTCCAGGTGATGGGTCTCCGTCTCAAGGACGCCGAGGTCGAACTTTACACGACCGCCCCGCCCGCGACCCTGGGCGAGGCCGTCGCGTACGCCCGCACGAAGCTGTTGGAACTCGACAATGGCACGAGTTGGGGCGCCTACCAGCATTACGGCCAGGTCAACGGGAAGCTGCTCCCGTTTCGCAACGAAGACGACGACCTCGACGGAGGTTGAACCGATTCTCGCATCGACGCATTCACCGACGGTTTCCGCCAGCGCCGTTCGCATCACGTGCTCGTGCATCAGCTCCGTGGCGATGCGATGGTTCAGGAGTCGATGCGTGTTCGTCTTCGCCGGCGTGTGGAGTTGATTCATGGGGTCGTCGTCCGGGAACGACGAGGCCTCCTCGCAATCGAAGCCGCCATTGTTTAACATGCGCTTCCGCCGTGCGCGATTGGGCGTCGGCGGAGCGGAGCGCCTTTGATGAGACGCCGCGAATTCCTGCGAACGGGCCTGGCCGGACTCTCCCTGCCGCGGTTGCTCGCGCTGCGAGCGTCGGCCGGGACGCCCACGACCGGCGATCGAACGGCCCTCATCGTGGTCTGGCTCCAGGGGGGGGCGAGCCACCTGGAGACCTACGACCCCAAACCCGACGCGCCGGCCGAGATCCGAGGCCCGTTCGGGTCGATCGCCACCAGCGCCGAAGGGATGAGGATCAGCGAGCTCTTGCCGCTCCACGCCGCGACGGCCGACAAGTTCGCGATCCTGCGGTCGCTGTCGCACACGGGATTCTGCCATCAGCAAGGCAATCAGCAGATGTTCACGGGCCACCCGGAACAGGTGCTCAAGCTCAAGCCCGAACACCCCGACCTGATGTGCGTGGCTCACCGGGCGCGGTCCGACCCCGGCCGGCGGGTTCCGCCGTACGTCGGCGTCAACCCGATCCCGTATCTCGGGTCGGCCTACCTCGGCCCGGCCTTCGAACCGTTCGGCGTCTTCGGCGACCCCAACGCGGCCGGCTTCTCGGTCCCCGGAATCGGCCTCGTCGATCCGGCCGAGATCGCCCGGCTGAAGGGACGCGAGGGGCTCGCAGCGGACTTCGACGGCCTCCGCCGGGCCGTCGACGACACCGCCGGCATGGACGCCTTCGACGCCTTTCAGCGGCAAGCGTTCACCCTCATGACCGGTCCCGAGGCGCGTCGGGCGTTCGACGTCGACAAGGAAGACCCCCGCCTCCGCGACCGCTACGGTCGCAACACCTGGGGCCAGCGCTGCCTGCTGGCGCGTCGGCTGGTCGAGGCCGGCGTCGATCTTGTGGCGACCAGTCTGGACGGCCCCCTCTGCGGCCGGATCGGCAACTGGGACGACCACGCCGTCAATCACCACGTCTTCGACGCCATGAAGGCGCGGTGCCGGTATTTCGACCAGGCGGTCAGCGCCCTGATCGAGGACGTCCACGCCCGGGGGCTCGGCCGCCGCGTGCTGGTGGTTGTGACCGGCGAATTCGGCCGCACGCCGAAGATCAGCTACGCCCCGGACTCGGCCTCCAACGTGACCCAGCCGGGCCGCGACCACTGGCCCCGCGCCGTCTCGCTGCTGATGAGCGGCGGAGGAATCCAGGGGGGGCAGGTCGTCGGCGCGACCGACGCTCACGGGGCCGAGGTGACGAACCGGCGCGTCGGGGTCCGCGACTTCCTGGCGACGATCTACCGACACCTCGGCATCGACGCCGAACACCTGGTCCTGAACGATCGAACCGGTCGCCCCGTCCCCGCGCTCCCCGAAGGAAGTCCGATCCCTGAATTGACCGGCGCCTGACGCCGACAGTAATATTGGTTGAAGCGTTGTTCAACAACGAGCCTCGTCCCCGGAATGACCGTGGGGGAGTAGAGCATGACTCGGACGATCATCGGGCTTTCGGCGTTGATGTTGCTGGTCCTGTCGCGCGGGGCGACGCCCGCCTGGGGCGACTCTCCCGAAACGAAGGGGGCTTCGGACGATTTTTTCGAACTTCGCGTCCGGCCGCTGATCGCAGACAAATGCGTGAAATGCCACGGCGAGAAGAAGGCCAGCGGCGGTCTTCGGGTCGATTCGCGTGAGGCGCTTCTCGCGGGGGGGGACAGCGGCCCGGCCGTCGTCCCGGGCGAGCCGCAAGGCGGAACGCTGGTCCGGGCGGTCCGCCACGCCGACGAGGACCTCAAGATGCCCCCCTCGGGGCCGTTGCCCCGGTCCGCCCAGGACGACCTGGCCGCCTGGATCGCCGCCGGCGCGCCCTGGCCCGCGTCCACTGGCTCTCGGCCGATCGAGGGACGGGAGCACTGGGCGTTCGAGCCGCTCCGGACGATCACGCCCCCCGACGACCCGACCGGCTGGGCCTCGTCGCCGATCGATCGACTGATCGCCGAGGCGCGACGGACGCACGACGTCCACCCCGTGGGGCCGGCCGACCGCCGCGCCCTGATTCGTCGCGCGACGTTCGACCTGATCGGCCTGCCTCCCGCCCCCGATCGGGTCGAGGCGTTCGCGGCCGACGATCGTCCCGACGCCTTCCAACGGCTGATCGACGAGTTGCTCGCCTCGCCCCAGTACGGCGAGCGTTGGGGCCGAGACTGGCTCGACCTCGCCCGCTACGCCGACACGGCCGGCGACAATTCCGACTACCCGATTCGCGAGGCGTACCTCTATCGCGACTACGTGATCGACGCCTTCAACGCCGATCTGCCGTACGACGAGTTTCTTCACGAGCAGCTCGCGGGCGACGTCCTCGCCGCCGACGGCCCGGCCGAGGACTACGCCCGGCGGGTGATCGCCACCGGCTTCCTCGCCCAGGCGAAGCGGTTCGGCACGCGGAAG
>CALCIC010000026.1 GCA_937907405.1 uncultured Isosphaeraceae bacterium
CCCTCTTCCACTATCTGCCCCACCGCCCCTCGCCGAACTGGACGGGCATCTGCCAGGGCGCGCTCGGCACCGTTTGCGGCGAACTGACGTGTTATGTCGGGCCGATCGTCCTGGCGCTTCTGATCGTCAGCCTGGCGTACGGGTGGCGGTGGTGGCATACGCTGGCCGTCGCCTGTTTCTGGCTCGCGATCGGATCGGTGAAATGGTACCAGCCGAGTTCCTGGCTGATGGACTGGCCGTTCATCGGCTCGGCGCATGTCGTGACCCGTTGGCGTTTTTTGGGGATGATGGGTCTCGGTCTCGCCGTCGGCGGCGTAATCGCCCGATGGCGAGGCTCGCCGAGCCGGGCGGTCCGCGCGGCCGCCGCGGCGCTCGTGGTCGTCGTCGCCGTCGACTTCGTCGTCCTCGGCCACCAGCAATTCCCGCTGGCGTTCAGCGCCCGGCCGGATCCGGAACTGTTCCCCGGCCCGCCGGTCCCGGACATCGTCAACGTCAAGGCCGGCCTGGGCTACCCATGCACCTTGAGAGGATACGGCGTGATCCAGGGGTATGAACCGATGCTCAGCTACTACCGCAACGCGTCGACGCTCCGCCTGGCTCGCGAAGATCCCGGATACCGCGGCGAGGCCTGGACCGACCAGGGGACGGTCCGACCGATCCTCTGGAGTCCAAACCGCCTGGTCTTCCAGCTCGAGCCCGGCGAGGCGGTCCACATCAATCAGAATCCCGGCTCGTGGTGGTGGGCCAACGGCCGTCCCGCATTCCCGGGCCGTCGCTGCGCCGAATTGCAGACTCCGTTCGTCGCGACGGCCGACGCCGGGGGGCGGCTCGTGCTGGAGATCCATCCCCGGGGGTTGAAGCTCGGGATCGGGCTCCACATCCTCGGGGCGGTCTTCCTCGCCGGGGCCTGGACGCTCAGCCGGCGCCTTGCGGAAACCGACCGGGCCTCGCGGGCGTGAGAAGTCGTCGAGATCGAGGGCCTGCGACCGTGAGAGGGGTCAGTAGGCGTCCGCGCCGACGATCTCGCCGCCGTTGACGCTGCCGAGGGCGCGCCAGGAGGCGCCGTTGATCGTGCTCTTGATGAAGTGGACCGAGCCGTCGCCGAACAGCGAGTTGACGCCGCCGGGGTGGTAGCTCCGCGAGATGATCGCCGCGTACGTGGGGCCGCCGCTCTTCTCGCCGATGCTGATCAGATCAACCTCGACGTTGTCGGGCCCCCCCTGGATGACCTTGTTGGGGGGCCAGGCCGTGGTGAAGCCGGTCTCCTTCGCCGCGCCGTCGACCCACTCGGCGTGGGCGGTCGTCTTGAACGCGCAGGCCCCGGACTGGTACTCCGGCACCGTCGAATAGGGGTCGGCGGCCGGCCCGGGGATGGCGTTGGGTTCGGAGACCGTCGACAGCGTGCAATTGGTCAAATGCGCTTGATACGTCTTGACTTCCGAGGAGATCAACGTGTTGCTCAGGCCGTCGGTGAAATCGGCCAGGCTACGGCTCCGATTCGGACCGAACCCCCCCCGATTCATGGCCGAGCCGACGCCGCCGAAGACGTACCAGTCGCCCATGTTCACGTTGTAACTCAAGACCCCGTATTGGGACGTGGCCGTCGGCTTCGGTTCGGGATGGATCTCGCTCGGGCACAAGAAGCCGGCGATCGTCATCGCCGGGACCGTCGAGTTCTGGGGAACCGAGTACGCCATGGTGAAGTTGATCGCATTGAACGCGTTGCCTTGCTCGAGGAACGGGAGCAGGCGAGCCTGCGCGCTCCAACCGTTCGACCAGAACGCCGATTTGTTCTTGGCCACGATCACCGACGGCGGCAGCACGCCCTGGCTGCTCTCGTAATTGGCGAGCGCCAGTCCGAGCTGCTTCAGGTTGTTCGTACACTGAATCCGCCTCGCCGCCTCACGCGCCGCCTGCACCGCAGGCAGTAAGAGCGCGATCAGGACCGCGATGATTGCGATCACCACAAGCAGTTCAATCAGCGTGAATCCTCGCGAGCGCGTTGATTGCATGGTCGTTCCGAAGCTTTCCGTCAAAAGTCCTGACCTCAAGGTCGGGCACTGAGATCGTTAACGAGTCTTGGCTCGACGCAATTGAGACTCAATATCAATGTCGTGGTAGTCTGACGAGCTAGAAACTCAATGTCAAGTGATAAACGGCCGCGCGAGGGGGGCGGATGCCGTGTTGAGCCGATCAGCGAATCGAACCGAGGTCGACGCCCAATTCCGACTGGAGGAACTCGGGGACCATCCGAAAGCGGGCCCGGCCGTCGGCCCATCGGACGGTTTCGGGGCGTTTGGCGAACTCGGTGCAGCGGCGGCTGGAGTGGGGAGTGATCCCGACTCGGCCCAGATCGAGGCGGTCGGAGTCCCAGCAGGCCTGGATCGTGACGTCGGGATGGGTGCGCTCGTGGGTGCGCCCGAAGCAGGCGCGGTGCGGAAGGATGTTCGTCGTCAGCGTGTTTCGATCGTTCGGGAAATGGCACGGGTTGAGACTTTCCCTGTTTGATTGTAGCGGCGACGGAGAATCATCGATCGAACGGCCGGGCATGGCCACTCCAGAACCCTGGGGGAAACGGATGATTCTCCGGATCTGTGGCACGGCGTCGGGCGAAATGATCATGATCTCCATGATTCGGTTCGACATCCATCGCCGTGGGTCGAGGTTCGCGCCGCTGATTTCAACGAGGCTGACAGCCATGCCGTTCGATCTGCTCTTCATCGTCCTGGTTTTTCTGATCGCCTGGCAAATCCGGCTCTTGCGTCGGCAGTCTCAGACGCTTGAAATCCTGGAGCTTCGGTTGGGGGCGATCCGGAACGAGCTTGGGGAGACGCGCCGGGAGTTGATCGGCCTCTGGAAGCGGACGCTCGGAACGGCGGAGGCGACGGAGGAGGTCGTTGAGCCGTCCAGGCCGGTCGAGGCGCCGGCGAGCTTCGCGGCACGCGAGCCCGCGCCTACGCCGATCGTCCCGGCGACCCGCGGCTTCTGGGCGCCGATCGATGAGGCGCTGGAGAGCGAGCCGGCCAGGCCCTCGGAGACCCATCGCGCCGAACCCGTCGCCGCGTATCGGTCGCCGCCCCCCCCGCGCGAGCCCAGCCGGTTCGAGACGGCGGCGGTGGAGATCCTGGCCAAGATCGGCAACTGGATCGTCGTCGGCGAGGAGCATCGGCAGCCCGGGTACTCGATGGAGTTCGCGGTCGCCAGCACCTGGCTGCTGCGGCTGGGAATCGTGGTGCTGGTGACGGGCGTCGGCTTCTTCCTCAAGTACTCGATCGACCACGGCTGGATCGCCCCCGCCTTCCGCGTGGCGATGGTGTTGCTCGCAGGCGCGGGGTTGATCGTGGGGGGAGTCCGCATTCTCGGCACGCTCTATAACGCGCTTGGGCAGACGCTCATTGGAGGCGGGATCGCCACGCTCTACTTCGGCGTGTACGCCTCGACCGCCTTCTACCATTTGATCGAACCGACGCCCGCGTTCGCCCTGATGGCGCTTGTCACCGCGACCGCCGGCGTTCTGGCCGTGCGGTTCGATTCACTCTTGATCGCCGTGCTGGGGATCATCGGCGGTTATGGCACGCCAGTCATGCTGTCGACGGGCGAGGCCAACTTTCCTGGGCTGTTCTCGTACATCCTGCTCCTTGGCTGCGGCGTGCTTTACGTGAGTCTGAAGAAGGGCTGGCACCTGCTCAATTATCTAGCCTTCGGCTTCACCTACATCCTGTTTTTCGCCGCCATGACCGCCTATGACCCGAGCCACTTCTGGGAGGCGATGCTCTTCTTAGTCGGCGTCTTCGTGCTCTACTCGACGACCCTGTTCATCTTCAACGTCGTCCAGCGGACCCCGAGCACGCTGCTCGAATTGATCGGGCTGTTGCTCAACGCCGGCGTATTCTTCGTGTCGAGTTACTACCTGATCCGAGGAGTCTACGGCCAGCGGGCGGTCGCCGCGGTCACTCTGGGCCTGGCGGCGTTCTACATCCCTCACGTCTATTACTTCCTGGCGCGTCGGATCGCCGACCGCGACCTGATGCACGGGTTCATGAGCCTGGCGATCTTCTTCCTGGGAGTGACCGTGCCGCTGATCCTGTCGTGGCAGTGGATCACCGTCTGCTGGGCCGTCGAGGCGCTCGTGCTGCTCTGGCTGGCCGACAAGATTCAGAGCGAGTTCATCCGCCGGGCGGCCCTGGTGCTATACGCGATCGTCGTGTTCCGGTTCGGCCTCGTCGACTTGCCGGGGCAATACGGCTCAGCGGCTCCCCTCGCGGCCGGGGCGACCCTCGGCACCTACGTCACCCATCTTTTGCAGCGACTGGTCGTCTTCGGCGTTCCGATCGGGTCGTTGGCCGGCGGTTACTTCTTGCTAAGGTCGCCGAGCGGGCCGTCGAGCCTGACGGTCGACCCGTCCGCGAACCTGCCGGAGCGTGTCCGGGCCCCCTGGGGCGACCGCGGTTTCCTGATCCTGGCGTTTGGAATGGGCTTCTTGTACCTTCACCTGGAGATCGCCCGGACGTTGGGCGACCTGTTCCCGGCGGCGCGGATGACGGCGCTGACGTTCTTGTGGCTGGCGATGTGCGCGGTGCTGCTCCGCGAACTCCAGGGCGAGTTCGCCAGGCCCATCGGGATCGTCCTGTCTTTGTTCGTCGTCGGCGTGATGATCAAGCTGTTCGTTTTCGACCTGCCCTCGTGGAACGCCAACGAGGCGTTGGTTTACGGTGGGGCCTATTCGCCGCTGGACGCCGTGATGCGACTGCTCGACTTCGGCGCCGTCGTCACGTTCCTCGCGCTGGGGGCCTTCCGGATTCGCGACCTCAAGATCGCGGACGCTCCCTCGCCGTCGAGCGTGGCCGCCTGCCTGGCCATCGGCCTGCTGTTCGTCTTCCTGACGCTGGAACTGAATACGTTCCTGAACCAGTTCGTGCCCGAGCTCCGGGCCGGAGGGATCTCGATCCTCTGGACGGTCTTCGCGCTCGGGCTGCTCATCGCCGGGATTCAGAAGCAGGTGCGAGAACTTCGGTACGTCGGGCTCGCCCTCTTCACGGTGGTGGGCTTCAAGGTGTTCTTCTCCGATTTGGCCACGCTCGATCCGTTCTACCGGATCATCGCGTTCATCCTCCTGGGGGTGCTGATCCTCCTCGCGGCGTTCCTCTATCTCAGGTCGCGGGCCGAGTTCGCCAGCACGTCCCAACCGAGCGATCAAGGGGTCCTGTGATGACCGGACGAATCACCCTCTCAACGTGCCTCCTCGGCCTCGCGATGACCGCCTCGGCGGCCGGCCCGGAAAGCCGGCTCCGATTTCTTAAGGACGTCGATCGGCGCGATGGGTCGGGAGACGAGATCCTCGCCGCACCGCTCGACGACGAGATCTACGCCGCGACCCGGGACGGCTTCCCCGACCTTCGGATCTTCGACGATCGCAACGCCGAAGTCCCTTACCTCATCGAAACCATCGGTCGACCTCGAAAAACGACCGAGCGCCGTGAACCGTGCCCCGCCCGGGTCGTCTCGCTGCACGTCGATGAGGGGGAGGCGCTTGAGCTCGTCGTGACCCTCGACGAGAACGTCAAGTCCGCCGACGGCGCAACCATCCGCACTCCGTTGTCCAACTTCGAACGTCGGGTGCGGGTTTACGGCGATCGCAACGGCGAATGGGTGATCCTGAACGAAGTCGGTCGAATCTTCGATTACGCGCGTTTTATGAACGTGCAAAACCTTGACGTCACGCTCTCAGCCAACGGTTTTCGCCGGTACAAGTTCGTCATCGAGCAGGAGCGGGATGAGCGCGAGTCGCCATTCCGCGAGCTGATCCGCGACCGAGGCCGGGGCGTTGAGACCGAGATCATATCGATCCTCCGCAGGCCGTTCCGGATCGACCGGATCGAGCTGTGGAGGAATGTCGAGCAAGAGGGCGGAGAAGTGGAGAGGACGTTCTCGTATCCTACCACAGGCTTTCATGTTGAGACCGACGCGGACGAGAAGGTGACGCGAGTGGACGTCGAGACCGGTCGGCAACCGCTGAACGGGCTTCGGCTCCAGACGTCGAGCCGGAACTTCAGCCGACCCGTCCGGGTGCTTGTTCCGACCGATCAAAAGGGGCGAGGCGGATGGGTCGAGATCGGCCGCGGGGCTCTCGCCTTGTTCGCATTTCAAGGGTTCCGTCGCGAAGAACTGAGAGTCGATTTCGCCGAGCGTCGGGCCGAGCACTACCGGCTCGTCATCGACGACTCGGACAATCCACCGCTCGACGTGACGGGGATCGAAGGCCAGGGACCCGGTCGACGGGTCGTCTTCCTCGGCGAGCCCGGTCGGACCTACCGCCTGCTCTACGGATCAAAGGCGCTCGAAGCGCCCCGGTACGATGCCGCAACCGTTCTCGGAGCGATCGGCCGTGGCCGCTCCCCTTCCATCGCGGCGCTCGGTCCGCAACGCGCAAACGCCGGCTTTCAGCAAGACGTCGACCGGTCGTCCTCGTTCGAGGGGGGCTTGGTTCTGGTGCTGGCGATCGTGCTGATGGTCGTCGTCCTCGCCTGGGCGCTCGTCAGCGCCGGCCAACGGCTGAAGAAGCTCCCGATGGACGACTTCGGCGGCTGAATGCCGTCTCAGCCAAACGAAAAAGGCCCACCGCCTTCACATCTGGAGGCGGCGGACCGCGTTAATCATCATCCAAGGGGTCTGATCTCAGACCATCACTTGGCGGCGCGCTTCCGAAGGGCGATCAGCCCCAGCAGAGCGGGCACCGCAGCCATGGCCATGCTGGCCGGCTCGGGAACCAAGGGGATCGCCGGGGTGTTGAAGGTGCCGGACCACGAGATCGCATTACCGGCGCCGCCGGACTGGCTCAGCGTCAGTAAGAAGCTGGCCGTGTTCCCAGTGAGGCCGGCGGCGTAACCCGGGTCGTTGCCCACCGTGAAGTTGCCGCTGAAGTAGAACGTTCGCGTGTTAACCGGCGAAGCGACCTCGATCCCGTAGTTGGCCGCGAACGTGCCGAACGCCGTCGACCCGAAGGTATACGTGCTCAACGACGCGGTGTTCAGCGTCGATGCATTCAAAAGCAAGGCGCCCAAGGGCAGGAAGTCACCGGTCTGCGATCCGGGGCCGTCGGTGACGAGTTGCTGGGAGGTGAACGAGGTGATGGAAGCCAAGGCCGGGATCGGCGGGCCGGACGGAGTGAAGGTGAGGCTGGCAACGCCGAGGGCCTGAGAGCCGGAGATCTGGGCCGCGTGAGCCCCGGTCGACAGGCTGGCGGCGGCGAGAAGGCCGCCCAGGAAAAGAGCACGTCGTAACGTAAGCATTGAATGGCTCCGAAGGTGCAAGGATTGGTTGATTTTACGATCGGGAGGGCCGAGACACTCAGAGGGACCGCCGATTTTCGAAACCAAGTTCAAAGGCGATCCGATTGAGTTGAGCGATCAGAACATACCCATTCCGGGAGACTTCTTACAAACGAATTTTTCGCGAATCCATCCCAGGACCGCCTGCGTGTTGCAACTTCACAACGCAGCCGGCTTAGATCAGCGAGCAAATACTATACAAATCCGATCAATTGCGTGCCTGCATCTGGTTATGGGTGGCCGACAGCGTCCATGCAATGTTATACTGAAGCGTGGCGCCTCAGAGACGAACGTAAAGACCGGATTCGGGTACATCCAACTCACGCATCCTAGCTGAACCATGGATGCTCGTCCAGTCCCTATGAGCTCCGTCCCGCCCCCGAGGTCCGCCGGCTCGACCGGATCGGCGAGCCGGTCGAGCGTCGTTCGACAGTCGCGGGCCCCATTCGGAGGAGCCAGCGGGCGAAATCGCCAGCAGTTGGACACGAGGTCGCGGCTTCCTTGACGACGCATCGGCCGCGACGATCGGGAAGAATTCGTTCATTCCCACTCGATGGTTCCCGGCGGTTTGCTGGTGACGTCGTAGACGACCCGATTGACCCCTTTGACCGCATTGATGATCCGGGTGGACGCGCGGGCCAGCAGGTCGTGGGGGAGGCGCGACCAGTCGGCGGTCATGAAGTCCTCGGTCTCCACGGCCCGCAGGGCGATGACGTTCTCATAGGTGCGGGCGTCCCCCATGACGCCGACCGACTGGACCGGCAGGAGCACGGCGAACGCCTGCGCGGTCTGGCGTTCGAGGCCCGCCAGGCGGAGTTCTTCGAGGAAGATCGCGTCGGCCGACCGGAGGACTTCCAGCCGGGGGGCGGTCACCTCCCCCAGGCAACGAACGGCCAGGCCGGGGCCCGGGAACGGGTGTCGCCAGACCAGCGAGTCGGGCAGCCCGAGCTCCAGGCCCAGGCGGCGGACCTCGTCCTTGAACAGGTCGCGGAGCGGTTCGATCAGCTCGAAGCCGAGTTCCTCGGGTAAACCACCGACGTTGTGGTGGATCTTGATCGTGGCCGTCGGCCCGTCGGGCGCGCCGCCGCTCTCGATGACGTCGGGGTAGAGCGTCCCCTGCGCGAGGAAGTGCGCGCCGGGAATCAGCCGGGCCTCCTCGCGGAAGACCTCGACGAACGTGTGACCGATCCGGACCCGCTTTTCCTGGGGCTCGGTCACCCCTTCCAGGGCCTTCAAGAACCGGGCCGAGGCGTCGACCACGCGCAGTTCGGCCGCGCTGTGCGACCGGAAGACGTTCTCGACGTCGGCCCGTTCGCCCCCCCGGAGCAATCCGGTGTCGACGAAGACGCAGACCACGCGCGGTCCCAGCGCCCGAGCCAGAAGCGCCGCGCAGACCGCCGAGTCGACGCCGCCGGAGAGGCCGCAGACCACTCGCTGATCGGGGCCGACCTGGCGTCGAACCTGCTCGACGGATCGCTCGATGAACGCTTCCATCGTCCACGATCGCGGGTTGCCGCAGATCCGATCGAGGAAATTGCCCAGCATCAACGCGCCGTAGGGCGTATGCGAGACCTCGGGATGGAATTGCAGGCCGTAGAACGGCACGGTCTGGTGCTTGGCCGCGGCGATCGGGCAGGTCGAGGTGGCGGCCAGGGGGATGAAGTCGGCGCCGGCGTCGAGGATCTGGTCGCCGTGGCTCATCCAGACGACGGTGTCGCGGGGGACGTCGTGGAACAGCGGCTCGGCCGGATCGAGCACCCGGCAGTCGGTCCGACCGTACTCGCGCGCCGGCGGGGCTTCGACCTTGCCGCCGAGCGCCTGCACCGCCAGTTGCATCCCGTAGCAGATGCCCAGCACCGGCACGCCCAGGTGGAACAGGCCGGGGTCGCACTGCGGCGCGCCGGGTTCGTAAACACTTTTTGGGCCGCCCGAAAGGATGATCGCCAGCGGATTCAACTCGCGGACGCGCTCGGCCGTGACGTCGTGGCGGACGATCCGGGCGAACGCGTGTCGCTCGCGAACGCGCCGGGCGATCAATTGAACGTACTGCGCCCCGAAGTCGAGGACCAACACGGGGCGGGCCGAGAGATCAGAAGGATTCATGAACGCGAGCGTTCCTTCCGAGAGGAATCGTGGACGGCGACGGCCCTTGATCCAGGTTCCATCGACCAAATCGTCATTCTAACACGCCGGCAATACCCGGAAAACCCACGCCAGACCGGTTTTCGGGGCGCCCGACTCCGGTGATTCCGGAACTGAGGGCCAGGCGAGCCGTCTTACTTCGAAGACGCCTGGGCGAGCTCGGCGGAGCGGCGGGCGGCGGCCTCGACGGCGTCGATCAACGCCCCGCGCAGGCCGGCGCGTTCGAGGGCGTGGACCCCGGCGATCGTCGTACCGCCGGGGCTGGTAACCTGATCCTTGAGAGTCCCGGTGTGGAGCTTGGTTTCAAGGACCATCTTGGCGGAGCCGAGGACCGTCTGCGCGGCGAGCATCGTGGCCACGTCGCGGGGGAGCCCGGCGCGGACGCCGCCGTCGGACAGCGCCTCGATGATCAGGTAAACGAACGCCGGGCCGCTCCCCGACAGACCGGTGACCGCGTCGAGCTGCGATTCCGGAACGCGGACCGCGCGGCCGACCGACTCGAGGAACGCCTGCACGACCGCCGCGTCGTCGTCGGTGGCCTCCGGCCCCAACGCATAGGCCGAGGCGCCCTCGCCGAGCAGCGCCGGCGTGTTGGGCATGACTCGAACGACCCGCCGACCCGCGCCCAGCGCCTCGCCGATGGTCGCAATCGACACGCCGGCCGCGATCGAGATCACGAGGTGATCGGTCGTGACGGCGGGCGCCAATTCGCGAAGAACCTGGGCCATGCTCTGCGGCTTGACGGCCAGGACCAGGACGTCGCTTCGATCGACCACGGCGAGGTTCGACGACGACGCGGCGATCCTCGTCTCGCGGGCCAGGTCGTCGCGGGTGCTCGCGAGGGGGTCGCTGGCCGAGACCCGGTCGGCCGTCGCCACACCCGATCGGAGCATCCCCCGGATCAGGGCGGAGGCCATCTTGCCCGCGCCGATGAACCCCCAGCGCCGGCTTGAGACTGATGCGCGATCGTGAGACGACTTCATCGGCTTGCTCATTGGCTGGCTCGAATCAAAGGTCGTGAGGTGGATCGAAGGCCGCCTGGACGACGCCCTGAAGCACGAGGTCCTGGACGATCCGGGCGGAAGGACCCTCGACGGACGAGGCCAGGCGGTCGGCGTCGCCGCCGGTCCAGACGATCTGGAGGTCGGCGCCGAGATCGTTTTTCTGGCGGTCGATCAATTCGCGGACGGCGCCGACGGTCCCCCAGAAGACGCCCGCTTCGAGCGAGGGCACGGTCCCGCGCCCCCATGAGGGGGCCGTCGCATCGGGCGCGACCAGCGGGAGCTGGGCCGTGAACTTGTGCAAGGCTCGGGCGCAGAGTCCCAGGCCCATCGCGATCGCCCCCCCCTGCCAGACGCCTTCGGCGTTGATCCGTTCGACGGTGATCGCGGTGCCGCACGAGACCACGAGCGCCGGTTTTCCCGTCCCCAGCAGTCGTGAGGCCGCCAGCACCGCGAACGCACGATCCGAGCCGCCGGTGTCGGCGCCCTCGACGTCCTTGGGGACCGGAACCTCGGCGGCGGTGAGGAACCATTGCACGCGGCGAGGGCTTCGCTCGCTCAAGAATTCCTCAAGTCGGCGAGCCAGCGGAGGATTGACCGTCGAGACGGCCCACGACGAACCTTCGGTTTCGCCCTTGTGCCATTCGTCCCAGACGTCCGCCCATCGGGCCTCGTCGTCGAGCGGCAAGGCCGTCGACGGGCCGAGCGTCCCGGAGGGGCCGAGCCGGGCCCACTTGAGCCGCGAGTTGCCAATGTCGGCGACGATCCTCAGCATGGTCATTCGCTCGCGATCGGAGCGCCCTCGATCGTCGGGGCTTCGACCGGAGCGGTCGCGCTCGAAGGGGGCTTGCCCGGAAGCTTCTTGGCCGGTTCGGGCGCGACGGGCTCGGGATCCGGCTCGTCGTCGGTCTCGGGACGATTCTTGAGGCCCTCGCGGATTGCGTTCAGCAGGATCGGGATGCCCTTGCCGCTGACCGCCGAGATTCCAAGCACCTCGCGACCGAGTTCAGCGGCGATCCGGTCGCGCGCTTCTTCAGCCCCGGTGAGGTCGATCTTGGTGACGACGACCAGTTCGGGGCGCTTCGCCAGCGCGGCGCTGTATTCTTCGAGTTCCTTGCGGATCATCCGGTAATTGTGAACGGGGTCCGACTCGTCGACCGGGATCGCCTCGATCAGATGGACGAGCAGCCCGGTGCGCTCGACGTGGCGGAGGAACTCGTGACCGAGACCGTGGCCCTCGTGGGCGCCTTCGATCAGTCCGGGGATGTCGGCGACGACGAACGCGTTCTCGGGATCGATGACGACCGTGCCGAGATTGGGGTACTTGGTCGTGAACGGGTAGTCGGCGATCTCGGGATGGGCCCGCGAGATCCGCGAGAGCAGCGTCGACTTGCCCGCGTTGGGCAGTCCGATCAGGCCGACGTCGGCGATCACCTTGAGCTCAAGGGTGATCCAGCGCTCCTCGCCCGGCATCCCCTTCTCGTGCTGTCGGGGGGCGCGGTTGGTGGACGATTTGAAGTGGGTGTTGCCGTGTCCGCCGCGGCCGCCCTGGGCGACGATCACTGTGTCGCCGTCGTTCTTGAGGTCGCGGAGCACGTGGCCGCGGTCGCGATCGCGGAGGATGGTGCCGGGCGGCACCTCGATCACCAGGTCCTGCGCGCTGCGGCCGAACTTGTCGGAGCCCTCGCCGTGCCCGCCTCGATCGGCCTTCCAGTGACGTTGCCGCGACATGTGGGCGAGGTTCGTATGGTTGGCGGACGCGCGGATGACCACGCTGCCGCCGTTGCCGCCGTCGCCCCCGTTGGGACCGCCCCGAGGCACGTACTTTTCTCGGCGGAAGCTCATGCAGCCGTTGCCGCCGTCTCCCCCCTTCACATAGATGGTCGCGCGATCCGCAAACATAAAGGAAACCAGTCCAGGCGGAGGAGGGGTCCGCCGCGGCCCGTCAATTGTGAGGACGTCACGTAAAACACGAAGGGCGAGCTCCCCGCCGAGCCGTCCCACGGGATGCGACTCGCCGGGAGGCTCGCCCTCCTTCAAGCGGA